>NZ_SMSG01000004.1:300000-467503 GCF_004382795.1 Cumulibacter soli
ATGCCGATCGGCACCCGCAACTGATCACGGTTGGCGCGCGGCTTCCAGCCGCGAGTGACGTCGTAGTTATAAGGGTCGCCGAGATCAAGCAGCTCGCCCAGGCCCATCGCCGAGCTCATCGCCTTGTCCCCGACCGACCCGATCGACATCCGGCGGGGCGCTAGGTAACGTGCGAGCGCCTCGACATCGGCGAGGCTCAACCGATCTGCGATACCTAACTCAGACTCCACATCGTCGGTACGGCTGCGAACCGTGCGATTCTCGTCGACGTTCAGCACGAGCATGGAACTCTCCAGCATCCGCGGCGGCGGAGTGGAGAGATCGATCACGGTCACACCTTCGAGGCCAGAATCGGCCATTAAGTGACTCGAGCCGGCCACATCGCCGCCATCGATGACGACCAGCAGATGCGGGCCGGCGATCTGCGTCTGCGGTCCGGCCGGATTGAACCGGGGCCGCACGCTCAGGATGTCATCCAGCATCGCTTCGATCGAGGGCATGTTCGGCGCAACGAGGCGTAGGTTGCCAGCGGCGTCCTCACGCTCGGGGTGGAATCCGTGGGGCAACCACTTCGCCCATTCCCAATTCGCTCGCTCCTCGTGCCCCACACACATCGCGATCATCACGTCGTCCGGCGAATGATGTACGGCGGTTTGCGCCAGCAGCGCGCGCACCATCGCACGGGCGTGATCATCCTCTCCGGTGATGTAGACGCGACTGAACCCGTTGAGCGCCATCGCTATCGGCAGCCCTGGCACGTTCGCGTAGGTGTTGACGAACTTTCGTAGGGCCGCGGCGCATACCGGCTCGAGCTCGTCCAGTGGTTTGGTCTGCGGCGTGATCAGCGGCGTCGCGAGTTGTTGCGGCCCCAGCCCGAGCCGTACGGCGCCGAAGTCGGCGTCCTCGCGGCGACGTTCCCATAGCCGATAGCTCGCCGCTGTGACGAGGAGTTGATCGGGTTCCGGGTGGCGATAGAACATCGCCTTCGCCTGCTGGGTAATCGTTTTCTTAACATTGCTGCGATGCGAGGCAAGGTGACGCATGTAGTCGCGCCGCTGCGCGGTGCGCTCGCGCTTACTGCCACCGCCGGTGTTCTGCATCAGGCCCACACCGATCATGCCGAGCGCGGACAGCCCGAACAATGCACCTAACACGTATCCCATCGGACCGGAACCACCGCGGCTACTGAACATCAGGGCCATCGCGCCGGCGCCGGCGAGCATCGGCAGCATCATCAGCATCTGCGACCAGTTCTTCCCGCTGTCGCGCGGAATCTCTGGGGGCGGGTCGATCACCACCTCACCGGTCGGGAGCTCCGGAGCCTCCCGTCGCGGCTGACGGCGAACAATCAACGTTCCCAAGCGGTAACTCCTTAGACGGGCGGAAAACTCCACGGTCCGAGAGGGGTGCCATTATGGTAGCCACGCCAGCCAGGACCCCTCATCTCATGGAGTCACCCGTGACGCGCGCAGTTTCAGATGACCTAGCCCGAATTACGGTAGCTGCACCGCAACGCAGAATCGACATCGCGCTCCCGCAGTCCGTGCCGGTCGCGGAGTTGATGCTGTCGTTGATCACCGCCGCAGGCGAATCCGCGGCAGACGACGCTCAGCGCGACGGCGGTTGGGTTCTGCACCGCGCCGATGGGACGCCGATCGATCACGACCGCACGCTGGAGGACCAGCAAGTACGCGACGGTGAAGTCCTTCACATGGTCGGTCGGTTCACCGAGTGGCCGGAAGTCGACTACGACGACGTTGTGGACGCGATAGCGACCGGCACTCGTAAGTCGACGAGCCCATGGTCTGGATCTCACACCCATCTGACCGGGCTTCTACTTGGCACGCTGAGCCTGCTCATGGGCCTGTTCTGGCTGATGCAGTCCGGACCTTCGTGGCAAAGCCCCGGCCTGATTGCGTTGGCTGTCGCCCTGGTGCTGCTCTTCGCTGCGTATGGCCTTTCACGCACGCAGCCAGGCGATACCGCGTCGGCGGTGACGTGCGCGAGCATGGGCACGCTGTATGCCGCGGCCGGTGGGTTAGTCGTCCTTGGTGGCGACCAAGCGTTCGCTGATTTCGATGCGTGGCAGTACATCCTGGCCAGCGGGTGTTTAGTCGTGGCTTCGATACTTTCGATCCTGCTGGTCGCGCAGCAAATCCAGTACTTCGTCGCAACCGCGTGGATCGGGCTCGTCGGCTTACTGGCCTGTTCGCTGGCGCTCGCGGATCACATCGACGCGGCGGATGCCGCCGCGATCGCCATCACGACGGTGACCATCTTCACCGCCGCGTTTCCGATCCTGTCGATCCGATTGGGCAAACTGCCCGTGCCGGCACTGCCGACGAGCACGGATGAATTACTTGCTGACGAACCGCAGATCCCCCTCGAGCGAGTGCACGGCACCGTTCGCCGCTCGGACGAGATCTTGACTGGGTTGCTGATGGGATCAGCTGCGGTCTCTCTGGTTAGCAGCCTGCTGCTTTTGGGTTCCGGCCGCACCTCGGCGGTCATCTTCGTCGCCCTCGTGGCGGTCACGGTTCTGCTGCGAGCGCGGTTGTTCCCGACCGCGCGTCACCGCGTTCCATTATTAGTCAGCGGTGCAGGATCGCTTGCCCTCCTGGCCTTTTCACTCATCGCAGAGTTGGACGCCGAACAGCGTGCGACGATTGCGGTACCAACGCTAGCGGTGCTAGCGCTGCTGCTGATCGCCGTGGGCCGCTACTTCCGCACGCGGCAACCTACGCCGTACGTCGCTCGAATCGCGGACATCCTCGACATACTTGCGTCGCTGGCGATCGTGCCGATCATGTGCCTGGTGGTCGGACTGTTCTCGTACGTTCGAGGGCTGTGGGGCTGACGCGTGGCAACCAAACGCGACCTGTTCCAGTCGTACCAGTTCAGTCTTCGCCGGGTCGTCTCCGGGCTCGTGCTGCGCGAGACCGACCCCGCTCAGACTCCGCTGCGCCGGATGGGCGGCGCCATGTTCGGCAGTGTCATGGTCGCCGTCCTCGCCCTAGCGGTCACCGGCGTCATCGGCGTCATCAAAGGCGGCGGTAACACGACGTGGAAGGACGCGGGCGCGGTCATTATCGAGGAGGAGACCGGCGCGACCTACGCATGGCTCGAGGATCCGGAGACACGCGAGTTCGCGTTGCACCCGGTGCTCAACTATGCGTCGGCTGCGCTGCTGGTGGGCAATCCCACCCCGGTATCGGTATCGCAAGCCTCACTGGCTGACGCTCCCCGAGGTCCACGCCTGGGCATCGCCGGTGCGCCGGATTCGATCCCGCAACCGGATAGCTTCCTCGCCGATCCGTGGGTGATGTGCAGCGGGTTGACGAAAACGGAGACCGGAGACTTGACCCCGCGCACGACGCTGCTGGTCGGTCAATCGGACCCGGGCGGCAATCCGATCGGCGACGGCAGCCTCCTGCTGGCAGATATGAACTCCGACGCGGTGTACCTGGTGTGGCATGGGCACCGCTTCCTACTCCCGGACCCAGACCCTGCGATCACCGCGCTCGGATTACGTGACGCACCGCAGATCGAGGTCGGTCGTGCTCTGCTGGACAGCTTGCCTGAGGGACAGGAAATCAAACCGCTCACGACGTCCTCCGCGGGCCAATCCTCATCAGCGGTGAAGCAGTACAAGGTCGGGCAAGTCCTCGTCGATGACACGACCAAGCAGTTCTACCTGGTCCGCAAGAATGACCTGCGCAACATCAGCGAGGTTGAAGCGAACGTGACGTTGTCCGCGCCCGGGACGTCGGCGGCGTACGACGGAAAGAGCCCCACCGCGATCGAGGTCGACAACGCCGTGGTGACTGCGGCGCCACGTGAGGATCTGCCGCCGCCGTCATTTGATGATGCTCCCCGCGATATCCCCACGCCCGCGCAGGTTTCCAGCGCCAGTTCCACGGTATGCGCATCGCTTGGCAGCAATTCCGCCGAACTCGACGTCGCCGTCGACCCGTCAACCGAAGACGACCAGTACGCGCTCGCGACCCCGCAGCGCACGAGCAATGGCACCGTGCTGGCCGATCAGGTGCTGGTACGCGGCGGGCACGCGGTATATGTGCGTTCTGCGCAATCTCCGACCGCGACCGACGGCGCGCTGTACCTGGTGACGGATGAGGGCGTGCGATTCGCGGTGCCCGGAGAACAGGCCGCCGCCGCGTTAGGTCTCGATCAAGTCACCCCAGTGACGATGCCCGCAACGCTCGTGGCCCGGATCCCCGAGGGACCCGCGCTGGACCCAGTGTCTGCGCGGGTTAGCGGCTAACTGCCCTGGCCAGCACTGGGTGACCACCAGGTGAACCTTTCCGAAATCGGTTCCGCGCCGGGGCGGAACGCAATTAGCCTGGTGCTCGTCCCAGCGGGGCGGCTGTGTTGATCAGGATCGCAGGACCGCTCGAATACAACCAACCGAGGAGCCAGAAGAGGATGTCGACAACCGGTACCAGTATTGGTCATTCCGACCCGGCGGAGTACGCGAAGCAGGCTTCCGACGCGGGTGAGCGCATCAAGAACATGCTTGCCGCACTGATGAACGGCCTTGAGCCGCTGCAGTCGACCTGGAAGGGTGCGGGCGGCACGAGCTTCATCTCCGCTAAGGCGCAGGTCGAGGCCGCGACGAACAAGCTTCACTACGCTCTCACCACTCTGGGTGAGGACATGTCGCAGGCGGGCGTTCAGTACAACCAGGCGGACGAGCAGGGCCAGCAGGCAATTCAGAAGACCGAGGCCGAGTTCGCCAACCTCGGCAACGTCTAGAGACTCGCGCACGAGCATACTTTCCAAGGATTCGAGGAGAAGCAGCAATGGCTGGAGAAGTTTATGCCGTCGACTGGAATATCCAGGGTGACGGAGTCGGCTCGATCGGCAACGCCGAATCGGCGATGCAGGCTGAGGTCGATCAGGTAAATCGCGATGGACTCGCGCTGATGAACAAGTGGGAGTCGGCGTCGGCTAAGGAAGCGTTCGTCCGCCGCAAGCAGATCTGGGATTCGGCTGCGCAGGAGATCCATACCGCGCTTGGGTCCTTCAAGAAGAACCTCGGCGAGGCTGCCGAGATCGCACAGCAGGGCGAGACCCTCGCCAAGGGCGTACTCGACCGCTAATCCGCGCACCCGCTACAAGGGAGCGTCAGCGACTGCTGACGCTCCCTTCGCGTATGCGCGGGGGGGTGGGGCTCGGTGTCCGTCTAGGGCTCCTGTGACGGGGCAGCTGGCGGTCGAGGCGCCTGTTGTCCACGCGGCCCCCGATCGGGTGCGGTGACCGTGCTGGTGGTTACCCCGGGCTGCTGGTTACTCCGGCTTCGCCGGCGGTGCGAACAATTGCTCGCCGGGCACGTACTGCAGTTCCTGATCGCGTTCGGTCTCCACCCGTTCCGGCGTACTCAGCACACGAGCCTTATTGGCGCGGACACGGCGAAGTAGCGATAGTCCCAGGACCACGGCAGCCAGCCCACCCAGGGCGCCCCAGGTCAGCGCGAGCGCACGTGACTCGCCATCCTCGGCAAACTTCTGCTGAGCCAGTTCCTGCTCACTGAGCACCGGGGGTTCGTACGGTGTCGCGCTCGCAGCGGCCTCGGAGTTGGTCAGGTCGGTCAACGCGCGGGCCGGATCAACCGCGCCTGCGCCGTACCCCAACTCGGCGAAGTGGCCGGACACTGGTGATGCCGTGCTGCGTAGCCGCAACTCAACCGCCAGCGACTTTTCGAGGCCGCCGCTCGGTACCCACGGCGTATCGGGCTGGGCCAGCAACAACGTTACGGCGGCGGCGGCGAAGCTGGAGGCTATCGCCGTTCCGCTATATACCTGATGTCCACCGCTCGGCGCGCCCGCAGTCACATCTTCGCCCGGAGCGAGGACATCGACATAGGGGCCGACCTGAGAGGCAGGTACCCGAATACCACTCGAGGTCATCGCCCCCACACCGATCACACCCTCGTATGCCGCTGGGTAAGGAGTTCGCTCCGCCGGTGTGGGTTGCAAGGACGCCGGCTCGTCCTTCGGATGGTCGTCGCCGACGGGTGCAACGATCACGGCGCCAGCGGACTGTGCCGCGTGCACGGCGCTCGCCAAGGCGGGATCGTCGACAAAACTGACTTCGGCGACCACGATGACTCGAGCACCCTGCTCGGTGGCCCACTCGATACCGCTGGCGATGGTCGCTGGGTCGAGGGGTTCATCGGTGTTGGCGACGACCTGTTCTTTCTCCGCAACCCGGACCGGCAGAATTTTCGCGTCCGGGGCAAGCCCGACAAATCCGGTCTGATCCGATTCTTGCGCGGCAATCACGGTCGCGATCGCCGTGCCCTGGCCGATACAGTCGTCCATCCCTTCGCTGGTGTTACGCACGAAGTCATAGCCGGTGAGGATCTGCGGCGCCAGTTGACTTTGGGTGGGCGCCACCCCAGTCGATACGACTGCAACGGTGACGCCACTACCGGTGCTGTAGGGCCAAAGGCGCTGCGCCGGGTCGTAGTTCGCTACGGTCCAGGGAACTTTCGGGTTGATCTGAGCGGCGGACGGCGGGTTGTCACAGGCCGGCTCCGGTGCGCTGGACGTCGACTCGCTCTGCGATGACTGACTGGACGCCTCCGATTGCTCAGAATCACCCGGTGCCGCGTAGGCCGGCGTGGCAACGCCCAGAACCGCCGCGAGAGCCCCCGCGATCAGCGCGGTTCGGGCACGTCGTCGGCGAAACTCGATCACGGCGACCATGGTAGCGATCGGGGAGGCCGCTGTCGGGCGGGCGTCCGGCCGTAAGATAGGGACCGGCCTGCACATCGATTTCTCCTGCATTGAAAGGATTCACGATGAGCACCGACGACGACCACCGCGGCCCGCCCGACGACGTTCAGCTCCAGTCGATGCGCTCGTTCGCCGAATCACTGCGTGGGCAATTCGAGACCCTCGTTTCCGAAGGGCCCCGTCTGGCGCGTGAAGCACGAGAAGTATCCGTCACCGAGCGGTCATCCGATGGCCTGGTCAAGGTAACGGTCGACCCACGTGGCGCGATTCTCGCGCTCGATCTGGACCCGCGTATCTATCGGCGCCCAGACGCCCGCGCGCTCGGCGAATCGATTCTCGACACGATTCGCCGCGCCAGCGAAGCCGCCCAGGAACGCGTGCTCGATATCTTCGAACCCGTCGTCCCGCGCGATCAAATGCGAGTGCAGCTTCAGGGCAGTCCGGAAGATGTTCTGGAGGATGTACAAGATCGACTGAACCGCAGAGAGGGGATGTGACGTCTCAGTCCCGGTGCGCACGAGCGCGCGGCTTTGTCACGCGCCAGCCATCTGAAGGCAACCTGAATGAGACGCATTCTCTGATAGTTCTGGAAGCCTTGTCCGTAAACCGTCGAGGAGATGACGAGGAGACACCGTGACGGAGCCAACCCACGTTCGCGTGGACCCCGCCATCGCCGCACGCGGAATCAGCGAACTTAACAGCGCGAAGGGCCCACTGGAGTCGCGCTGGAACTCAATTATCGGAAGCATCAAGTCCGCGCACGCGGCAAATCCCTGGGGCGAGGACAGCGACGGGCAGGAATTCAGTTCGAGCTATCTGACCGACTCGAAGGCTGGGACCTTCGATCAGGACGCGAAGCAGGTCATCGATCCCGTCCTGGCGCTCCCGGACAACGTGGAGACTGCACTCAACACCACCTACGCCGCCGACGCCGTCGCCGGCCGCAGGATGGATGCCGTACAGGTGGACGCCGACCCCACTGCGGGTTCGGGCGGCGGAGGCGGTGCCGCGGCTGGCGGTTCCTCCGGCGGAGCGGGCGGTTCCTCGGGCGGAGCGGGCACAGCCTCCAGCGGCGTCGCGTCGCTCGCGAGCAGCGGGCTCGCAGCAAGTTCCGTCGCGGGGACGTCAACCGCGTCGGGATCGTTTCTCGCAGAGAGCGGGCTGACCGGGACGCCCGGCACCTTCGCGGCCCAGCCCGCCGACGGGCAGTTCATGGCCCGAGAGGCCACCAGCGCGAGCGCCGATGCGGCGCCGCACGATTCCACTTCAGCTGCGACACCACAGACGGACGTCGCAGATACGGCAGGCGCGTCGGGCACTTCGACGTCCGATTCGGGCAGCGGCCCTACATCGTCATCCACCCCCGGAGCAGACCAGGCCCAGTCCGCCTCCGGATCGTCGACGGCCGGCGGGTCAGGGTCGGGCGGTGCAGGTGGCAGCAGCGGAACCACCATCGGCTCCGGCGGCGATACTGCTGCAGGTGGTGCCGGTTCCGGTGGCGGCGCAAGTTCTAGTGGCGGTGGACCCGGTTCCAGCGGCATTTCAGCCGACTCGGGTGGCGGTGCAGCGCCGACCGCTGCGCCGCCGGGCGCAGACTCCGGCGCCGGTGGATCGGGCGCCGGTGGACCCGGTGCTGGCGTACCGATGATGCCTCCGGGCGGCGGTATGCCGATGACGCCGCCAGCCGGGGGCGCGCCCATGATGCCGCCAGCGGGCGGTGCTCCGTCGGGGGCACCGGGCGCCTCCAGGAGTGCCGGCGCGCCGGCGTCCCCGGCGGGTTCGGGATCGCCAGGCGCCCCGTCTCGATCAGGAGCACCCACCGCACCGCCGTCGCCGGGCCGGGCAACTGCTCCGTCCAGTCACGGCGACTCGAGGACGCCCGGCTCGGCTGGCGGCTCCACCGCGCCTCGCGGAGGTGCCTCATCGACCAGCGGTCCCGGTGCGGCACGCCCAGCGAATTCAACGAGCGCGCGAAAGCGCCGCGATGGTGCGGCCGACACGGAAACCACGACGGGCGCGGCCGATCGGCGCGAGGATCAGCTCGCCGACGATGTGGTTCAGAACGACCCGGGTATGCAGCCAGATCCTGGCTCACGATCGGCCGAAAGCTCGGAGCCGACACAGCCGAGCACCGCCCGAGGGTCGACGGCGGGCTGATTATCGAGTTATGCCGGAGCATCCGAACGACGAGCAGATGGCCTGGGCCGTCCTTGATCTGCCTGACTGGGCCAATGAGGTCATCTCGTGGGTCGCGGGCGGCCAGAGTTGGCCCAAGGGCAGCGAGACCATGCTCCAAGAACTCGCCGACCACTGGCAGGAACTCTCCGAAGTCCTGCAGGATGCCTCATCCGAATATGTCGCGGCAGCTACGACTCTGAGCGAAGGCTGGGAAGGCCCCTCGTTCGAACAGTTCTACAACTTCTCCGAGGCCGCCTTCTTTGGCCAGGACGCCGGAGTTCCGGTGCTGGCCACGATGGCCGGACAGTACTCACAACAAGCGAGAGCATTCGCCACCGAAGTCAACTACGCGAAGATATCGATCAATATCGCGTTCTACATTGCGATTATTGCTGCCTTCATCTCGGTGATGCTGTCCTGGCTGACCGGCGGCGGATCGCTGGTCATTGGCGCCGCTGTTCGGCAAGCGTTGGTGACGGCCATCCGCATGGTGATGCAGAAACTGCTGACGGCAGCCGGTCGCAAATTCGTGCAGAACGTCGTCAAGAAGATGGTCATCAAGCAGGCGACGGTCGCCGCGGCGCGGACCGCGGGACAGTCGGCCGCCCGCCAGATCGCCACGCGGGTCGGCCGCGAAGTGGTCGAGGAGGTCGCCGAAGAGGTCTTCATCGACGTCACCACTCAACTCATTCAGATAAATCAGGGCAACCGTACGTCGTACGACGTGCAACGAACTGTGGCCGCAGGGGTCGGCGGCGCAGTCGGCGGACTCGTCGGTGCCGGACTGAGCTTCCCGCTCGGGCGCATCCCCCGACCCAGCAACGTCGTCGGTCGGCACATGACTAACCTGGCAATCTCTGCCGGCACGAACATGCTGGCCTCCCCTACCGGCAGCTATATCGCAAACGGCACGGTATATGGGAACTGGGACCTCGCGGCAGCGTTCAGCCCTGATGCTCTGCTTGGCGCCGCAGCGACCGCAGCCGGGCGATACAACACGGCCAGTCCATTTTCACCCGACACAATGACCAACCTGCGGACTGCGGCCACCTCGATGGCCGCGGACATCACCGCACCCAGCCGCTCGACCGCAGCAGCCCCTAGTGTCGCGCCCAGCAACGCCGGGCAGCCCTCGGTGAGCACGAACTCGGACGGCGCGACACAGAACGGCGGACAGTCACAGAGCTCGACGCAGAGCAGCACATCGTCGCAAGGCGACAGCGGTACGCAATCGTCCGCACAGACCAGTTCACAGTCGCAAAGCAGCGCATCGTCGCAAGGCAACAGCGGCACGCAGTCGTCCGCACAGACCAGCGGCCAGGCGTCACAAACTGGTGCCCAAAGTTCGACCGCCACAGATTCTGGTTCCGCTGCGCAGTACTCCTCCAGTACGCCGGTGGCTCAATCCGCGGACACCTCCACCTCCAGCGACGGCGGACAGCAGAGCGGCGCGGTCGCCACCGGCGCCGCACCTGGCGGCCAGTCCGCACCTGGCGGTCAGTCGACACAGGCGGGAACCGGCTCGGGATCGCAGTCAAGCAGCCAAAGCAGCACTCAATCAGGTAGCCAGTCGTCGCAGAATAACTCGCAGTCCAACACAGCATCGAGTTCGAACTCGACCGAATCGACGTCGGCACAGACCACATCATCAGAATCCACGTCATCAGAGACCACGAGCACGACGCCGGCATCCAACACCGAGAACACCGGCGCTACCGCGGAGGTGAGCGACGCCGGAGCCACCAATACGGCGACCGACAGCACCGCGGGAGAGAACAGCACCGCGGGAGAGAACAGCACCGCAGCAGCCGAGGTCGCGTCCAGCCAGAACGCCGACGTCACGACGGAAGCAACTACCACTGTCGAATCGACCGCCGCCGAAGAAACCAGCACCTCCGAACAGGCCTCCGCCGAGGAAACCAGCACCTCCGAGCAGAACTCCACCGAAGAAACGGCCACCTCAGCGGACAATTCTGCGGAGACGGCCTCGGAGGTTGCAGATCCCGCCGCCACGCCCAGCGACCCGGCGGCAGCCGACCAAACGTCAGAGGCCGCCACGCAGGTCGACGAATCGGCAGCCAACGAGGGCGAAACGACAGCCAACGAGGGCGCCTCAAACTCGCCAGACGCGTCCGCTCCGAATGAGCAAGCCGGTACGTCCACCGCCGAGAACAACACCGCCGCTAACCGACCGGACACGCAAACAGATGCGGTCGCCAGCCCAGCCGGTCACAGCTCGACCCCCGGCGTCGCGACGACGTCGGACAGCACAGCGCGCGCCGAAAGCCAACAATCTCTGCGATCGCGCCTCGGATCGATGATCAGTCCGATGATCGCGTTCAACGTGCCGGTGGTACCGCCCGCCGTCCGGCTTGCCGCCGACAACTTACAGACGGCCGACTTTGATACTCACGGGATCAATCTGACGCCGACTCAGATCAGCGCGGCGATGTCGCACACCTTCTCCGCTGACTCTTCGGTAAGTCGCGATGGTCAGCACGCGGTCACCGCGGCGCAAGAGGCGTACGCACGGCTCATCGGTGGAGACCCAACGCAAGCCGATGTCGATCTACTTACCCACCAGGTAGCCGAAGTAACCGTGTTGCAACACCTGACGAGCCAGGCTGCGGCAGATGGACCAGCGCCCGCTACGCGACAGCAAGCCGCGCAGCAAAAGGACGAGCGCGCGAGCACCGCGACGAGGATCGCCGACCAGGTTTCGCCACGACAGCAAGGTTCTGAGTCCACAACTAACGCCGATGACACGTCATCGCCCGCCGACGGGCCGACGTCTGCTACCGAGGACGTCGTTCCCTCCGTACCTGTCCGCAGCGATATCGATAGCGAAGCGACGTCCGACGAACAGACCGAATCCGCCGCCGAATCAAACTCACCACGGTTAACCCAGATCGCGTCCGGGGGGACAAACCAAACCACGCCCGCGCTGCCGGATCGGGCAACTGCCGAACTCGCCGAACGCGGCCGACTGATGATCGCCGCATTGCCGGATGATGTGCTACGCATCGTCGCGACATTGGATGGCCAGCAGATCCACACAGCGGATGGTCCGGTCCCGGTCACGACGCAGATGATCCAGGACATCAAGCAGCACCTATTCCACAACATCATCACGCACGTCACCAATAACGGCGAACTCAAGATGCCATTCGCCGGCGAAACTGGTGTTGCGGAGGCCTGGCTCCGGCTCGCAACCGGCGACACCAGCCATCTCGATACCGATCTACTCCTCATCACCCACGAGCATGCCGAGATTACGGCGATGCGTGAGGGCATGCCACAACACGAAGCACACAAGGTCGCGAACGGCATCGCGCCGTGGGAAAATTTGAAACTGGACCCCGCTCACCCGCTGCTCACCGCGTTAGATTCCAATAGCGGCGTGCTCACATCCGGGAATTACCAGAGCGATCCGGTCCGGTCCGCGGAGTACGCACTCGCACGTATCGCGAACGCGCTCGTGAACGAAGAACTTCCCCAGCTCGACGAAGTGCTGCTCGACCGGTCGGTGCGTAAACGTCTTGCGACCCAGATCGCCGATATTCGGGCATTGCAGGATGAGGCCACCGCAGACGCCCAGCAGTCGACGAGTCAGGCGGAGCGGTTGGCTGCCGCCGCGGAGGCCGAAGCCGACCTGAATCGCAGTGCGGAGTTGCGCGAAGCCGCTCAGAAGGCCCAAGATGAGGCGCACGCGCATCGACGTACCGCCCAGGAGCACGAGGGCATTGCCACCGAACTGCAGATCGACCTAGACGGCGCAGTCGCCGCGCGGCGGGCTGCCCTGAACCGGGCGCTGACGACCGCCGGTCCGGCCGGAATCCTCGAACTCCTCGGCAATCCGCACCTCACCCCTGGCTCGATAGATCCTCGCTCCGGTCGCGGACACAATACGCACCCCAACGCCCTGTCCAGTTACCGCGCCCCAGCGCTGCGACAGATCGCCGCCGACCTCGGCATTCCACTAGCCGGAGCACGCACCAAGAACGACGTCATCAGTCAGATCACGCAGCATCTGAGTACCTTGGCCGATCCGCCCTCGCCCGATGCGACCCCTCAACAGCGAGCCGACCACGAGGCGGCACAACGGACATTGGCAGCACAGGTGGCAGCGGCGCTCACCGACAACGCCGAGTTCAATGCGCAGCACGACGACCTGCACCACGCGATCACCAACCGTCTATTCGAGCACCTACGGATGCGCTTTCTGGAGACGGTCGCCGACAACGACCCCCGCCCGGAGAGCGAGCGTGGCTACGGACGCCTCGAATTCCGGTGGACCGAATTGGGCGGTACGCCGAGTTCGACTGAGTTCGAAGTCGAGCACACCGGGCTACCCATCGGCATTACTCACCCCCTCGGGCTCGGCTCCGCGGTCGCGAACCTCGACGGGATGCGAGGACGGACGGGACTGGAACTGAAGGACGGCTACGCCGCCATGCTCGAAGACGGCGAGTTCGTCGGACGGCACCGCCGGGACCTGAGCCGTCAGTTCGCGCGTGAAATCGCCGCGTTGCGCAGCCACGTCGCCGCTGAGGCAAACCAACGGGCCGATGAGTTGGCGCGCACCATGCTCGACGAATCCGGTCACACCGCCGCGACCGCGCCGCCCGAGCTCCGCCGAGAGATCCTCAGCGCACGCAATGCAGCCCGCGCGGAGTTTCTCGCCACTCATCCACCCCACGTCGATGTCGTTTCCAGCCATCCAGAGGCACGCGCGGCGTTCGCCTCGATGGTGGCCACCGATCCGAATCTCGCTCCGTTCATGAGCGTGCTGTCGCCCGATGAGCACCGCACGTTAATGCGGCAGGAGGTGGAAGCTGCGGCGCACTCCCGGTATCCGGAAATCACGGTCAAGGCCCGCGAAATCGTCGATTATCATCGGGAACTGCTCGGCGGTACACCTGCATCGGGCGCGCGCGCAGGCACAACCTTCCCGACTGGCAACGCCGACCCTGGCGAGGGTCGACCGCCGTCGCGGCAGGTGGCCGAGCACGGACTCACGACTGATCCGAACAACAGCGGCACGCTAACCACCGACGCACTTCGCACGCTGCTGGAGCACACCCCACGCCGCGGCGCGTCCGTGCTCGACCGGCTTACTAGAGCACTTGGGATGACGATCACCCAAGCGGCCAGCGATGACAGCACGGTTCGACTCACTGTGGCCTCGCCGACCCGCTCGTTGACGATTAACCTGTCGACGGTCGACACCTCAACCGATTCCGTCGCGTCAATCGAAGATGACGTCGCCCGCATGCACATTTCGGATCCCGCCAGCATGCAGGGCCGAGGCGCCGAGCGGGCGATCGAAGCAGACGTGGACATCACGCTCTCGACGCGCCTATCCACCGCCGACGTACCCATCGTGATCGCACAAGAGATCGCTCGCGCGAGCGCGGCCCTCGAACCGGACGCGGTGAACAACTCAGAAGACCTGTTGACCGACGACCCACGGCAGCAAGTTCCCCCGGTCATTTCGCAGGTGGCCACCGATACCGATCCATCACTCAGTCCGCGCGATATCGGCCGGCTTACTGGATTGCTGATGCGGTTCGATGACCTCGAGGCGCTCAAGCCACGTCATCGCGCTGCGGCCCGCGCCGCCGTTGCCGCAGAACTGACCGCGCTCGGGCTCGATCTCACCGTCAATCGTGACGCGGACGGCAATCTCGATCCGGATACGATCAGCCAGTACTTCGCGCGCCTACAAGGGATCCCGGACCTCGACGGCAGTTCTCGATTGAAGGACGCGGTGCGTTCGTTCAACACCAACGAGAACGGAGCTATCCCGGACATGCCCGCCCCTGTTCGCCAGTTCACCGTCAAAGCGCTGGCGGCACAGGCGATCCCCGCCGCAGCGACGGTAGGTGCGGCGACGTTGATCGGCGCTATCGACACCGTACCGATACTCATCGCGACCGCGGCCGGCGGCGCTGTCGCGACCGCCGTCTCGGTCATCGCGGACATCCGGAAGTTCCACAGCGCCGCTGACAACACCCGAGTCGCCAATGACCGCAATCCGCGCACCGCCGACCAGGACCGTCAGGCAGGACAGTTGCGCAAGGAACTGCACGACGTGCGCAGCGCACTGGCAGAGAGTGAATCGCTGGGCGGTGTGCACGCCGATGAGTCGACGAGCAGCGAACAGGCGCGTGCTCGGCTCCGCGCATTGGCCGACGCGCATGCGCGTGGTCAAGCCGAAGTAGGTGAACACATCGCGCGTCAGCGAACTACGTCGCCCAGCCGCGACGTCGATTCGCTGGACAAGATTGCCAGCGCGTCGACCGTACGGTTCAAGGCAATGGGCGGCGCCTTGGCCCGCGCGATGGCATTTGGCGTCTTCCCGATCGCCGATGTACTCACCGATCGCAACGTGATAGACGTGATCCAGATGTCGACGACGCAGTCCGTCGCGATGAGCGTCGCGGCGGCCGGGTACCTCGTTGCCGGTGCGATCGGCGGCGGGCTGCTGCGCAAGGTCGGTTTGAGCGGCGACCCGGGGATCGACCGCACGAAAGCGGAAAGAGAAAACCGGGTCCAGGCGCAGAAGGCTCAAGCACGCCAGGTCGCCACCGACGTGGCTGCCAAGGACGCGTATGAAGCTCAAAGCGCGCAGATCGATGAGCTGCTGAGGCGGGCCGAACAGCAGGAGGCCGACGCCGAGCGGATCGCCGAGATCACCGCGCTGTTGCAGGACGACGCGGACAACCTCGAGCTACATACCGAGCTCGCCGCGATCGCCGACCGCGCACGCGCCGCACTGCCCGGCACCCCTGTGGTTACTCCGACGATCGATACCGCTCGCCTTGAGCAGGCTCTCGACAAGGTCCTCGACGCGACCGCACAAATCGTGTCGGCGCCGCTGTTCACTCGGCTCAATCCATTTCGCCGGCTACGGCGCCAGATTCGGTTGGCCATCGGCGAGGTCGACGCGGCTGTCGCCGACATCGCCAGCCGATACGGCGAACACATCGCGACATCCCTTGATGAAATCTCCAACGGTCCCGACCGGGAAGAGGCGATCCGGCTGCAGCAGCGCCTCGAAGAGCGAGTCCAGCAGAAGCTCGCCGTACTGCAGGCTCATCCGGAGAATGGTGCGCGACTCACCGCTGGACTGTCGGACTTCGCGTCCGGGCGCTACTTCGCCGCAGGTATCTCGGTCTTCACCAGCCGAATAGCCTCGACGATGATGGCCGCCGGCGGCATGAGTAGCTCCGCGATCGGCGCCGCACTATTCGCCGGTGCGTCCGCAACGGGCCTCGGTTGGCAAGGCGAGCGGTCGATCGAAATGACCAACGAACTGCGTAAGTTCCATGACCGGTTCGCTCGCCCGGACAAGTGGAAGTCTCTGGTTGCCGTGCAGGAGGCCGCGCAGCCGGGAATGGCCCGCGATCTGGTGGCCAGCCATATCACGGACCGGAACATCGAGATCTTGGCCCGGATCGCCGACCTCGATCCCGCCCTCACCGAGCAGACCGCAGAATCCGAACCTGACGTCACTAGCGAACCCGCGGCGTCCGACTCAACGGCCGGAACCGTAGCCCCTGCCTCAACGACGAACTCCGACCCGGCGGTACGACGAGTCGCGTCTCGGCTGTTTTATCTCGGGCGCTTCTCCACCGCTCCGTTTGTCACTGCGATCGCCGACGTGCTCACCGGACGCTCTGCGGTTTCGGCGCTCGCGGCAGTTGCCTCTGCCGTTGGGACCGGACCGGCCGAACGCGCAGGCAAGATCGCCGAAGAACGCGCTCCGGAGAAGGTGGAAAAAGTTCGCGGCGCCCTGCAGAAGGCCGAGCGCGAGGCGCAGGATGCGCGACAACGCGCACATCGTGCGAATCCGCAACTCGATCGCACTCCTCGGCAGCAAGTCGAGACGCTTCAGACAACACTGCAGGGTCTCTCACGCAACGACATGATGGTTCGAGGCGAGGCGATCCGGCGGGCACAACGGCTCGACCGTTGGCTCGAGGTCATCGCGCCAACGCTGGCCACCGAGTCCGATGTGGCCGTGCAGGAGGAACTACGGGACCTACGTGCCGCCGTCGACGCGGCGCTGGGCGAGGGCCAACCGCATACCGCGATCGACGCGATGAATGAGTCCGAAGCCCGGCGGCTCAACCAAACCCCGGAGCAGGTTGCCGCGTATCTACGCGACGAGGTGGCTGCTGCGCGGGCACGAATCGCACACACCGACGACGCCACGCGCGTTCTAGACCTACCAGAAGAAACAGTCGGCACGCTCACCGCCGACTCGATCGCCACCTTGCTCACCCAGGAGTCGGTACGCGCGGACGCGATCGCCGATGACCTCGCACAGCTGCGCACCGAAACGGCCGGTCTGCAACCGCAACTGACCACATATCTGGATTCACACCCAGCGGGGCGCGTCGCGATCGAGAACGCCCTCACCTCGCTCGACGCGGCCCGGAACGCAGCAGCGGCTGCGGAGCAGCGGCTCGAACGCGCCAAGACCCTGAGCCACCGCACCGCCCGGCTGATCGAACAGCCCCACCCCGCACGACTCGACGACGCCGTCCGCACCGTCCACTCCGTGCGCGGGCGGACTGGGCTGAGTGCGGAAATCGATGCCGCCGCACAGAACCTCGCCGAGGTCCGCGACGCGCTCGAAGTAGCGCACCAGGCGATACCGATCGCAGAGCTCGCCGCACACAGCGAGCAGGCGCGAGACGCCGCGCGCAGCATTAATGCCGACAGTACGTCGGCGATCGAGGCGGCCCGGGCACTGAGCACCCGGGTCGGCGACGGCATCGACACCACCGCGCTGGCCGAGAGCATCGCGCGAATCGACGCACTCAACCGCAGCGCGGCCGATCTCGCTGCCGACGCCGCACGGGCCGCCGACTCGGCACAAGCGCCTCAGCCCGCACTACCTCCGATCAACGCGTTGGCCATCGTCGCGGATGCAGCCACCGAACTGCGGGCCCAGCGCAGTGACCTCGACAATGCGCTCGCACTGCTCGAGCGGCACAGCGCGGTCGCCATCGCGGAGTTCGAATCGCGCCGCTCCACACAGCGGAACTCCCTCGCGCAACAGGAGGCACACCAAGCCAGCGAGCACGCGCGGGCAGCCTTCGCCGCGCAGCAGCGTCTCACCACCCGCGCCCTGCACAGCCCGAGCACTCACGAACACGTCAACGCCGTGCGCACTGCCGCTGACGCAGCGACCGAAGCAGCCGCGCAGGCGCAGCAGCAGGCTCTCGTCGTCGAGAACACCCACACCATGCTGCAGCGCGTCGCCGCCCGGATCGGCGCCGAGCACACCAACGTCGACACCGAGCGCCTCAGCGCGATCGTCGCGCGTCTCGACGCAGCGGT
This sequence comes from Cumulibacter soli, assembly GCF_004382795.1. Lineage (NCBI taxonomy): Bacteria > Bacillati > Actinomycetota > Actinomycetes > Geodermatophilales > Geodermatophilaceae > Cumulibacter > Cumulibacter soli. The sequence goes on from NZ_SMSG01000004.1 coordinate 318,291, forward strand.
CACTGCCGTAGCCGAGCACACAGCCACCGCGGAGCAGTCAGCGTCGAACGTCACGATGCACGCCGCTCACGCCAATGCGATCGCCGCGCTCGACGCGCACGCGGAGCGCCGCACCGTGCTTACCGCCCAACTTCGTGAGCACACTGATGCGCGTACACGCCGCAGCGATTCTGCGCCGTCCGCTATCGCTGACGAGGCAATCCGGGACCTACAGCGATCCCTCGGCGCGGAACTCGACGAGCGGGTAGCAACGCTCGAGACACTCTCGGCGCTGCAGCAGGCAGACGTAGCGCAACTTACCGACGTGACCGCTCGGCTCGAATCGACGGACGATCCCGCCGCCATCGACCGACTCTCCGAGGAGGTCGTCGCCCGCCTCGCGCAGATCGATTCGGTGATGGCGGATGCGCGCGAGCGCGCTTCACTGCTACAGATGGCAAATGGTGCTGCCGACGCTGCGGATGCGGTACTCGCGGCGCAGCGCTCGGTCGACGCACATACCAGCGAGCTCACCGCTCTCAACGTCCGCATTGATGCCGCCCTGGCCGACATCCCGGCCGATTTCGTCGCGTACGACGCGGCCGGCAACCCGACACGGATCCCGGCCGAACGTGCCCATGAGATGTACCTCGACGCGCGTCGCAAAATCCAGATCGCGCAGGCCCTCCTCTCCGCGTCGACGACAGCGCTGGCTGGGATCCACGAACAGCTGCGGGCCGACCTACCGGCGGCCGGCACACGTATCCGCACCGCTGGTTCAGCAGCGGACCGCGCTGCGGCGCTACTGAGTGACGTACGCGATCACCTCGCTGACGCCGCACGCGTGCTTGCCGATGACCACAACGCAACTCCACCAGATACCCGCCAGGGCGGCACAGGTCGGCATCGGATTGTCCCGGCCGACACTCCCCAGCCACCACACACAGGCGATCAGGGCACCGCTGGGTCAATGACCCCGGCGCAACAGGCCGCGCGAGAGGTATCGCGGGTGGCCCAGGACGCGACCCGTGCGGCGGCTGATTCGTTCGCGCAGTTCGGGCCCGTCGGCGAGGTGTTCAATGCGGCTGCTGTCCTTCCCCGCGGGGAAAACAGCCAGATCGACGCTGCATTGGCATCGGCCGAGGATGCCGCCGCGGCGATGACCGAGGCTGCCCAACGCGCCCAGGACGCCCTCGATGAGGCCTCTGCACTTGAACGCGCAGCAACCGAGACGGCCACTCGGATCCGGAACGCACCGCGCGGTGTAGACACATCTGTCGATCTGGCGCACGTGCTCGCCTCTGCCCGGCGGGCTGCGGAGTTGTCCGCCGAATTCGGGTACCAAACGGGTCTACTCGATGATGCCTCGGCGAGGGTCATGCACCACTCCGCACTCGCGGTCCTGTTGCATACCGCCGACACGGTCGCGTCCGCGGTCGCCTCGGCCCACACCGACCTAATGCCGCTGCGTGAGGCTATCGACCACCGCTCTGCGGCGCTGGATCAGTCGCTCGCCGACGAGGGGGCGCCGCTGCCGACCGCGGACATCGCCGAGGCCGCCGGATCGCTGCGTTCCCTGCAAACCGACCATGCGCGGTTAGTGCCACTCGAACAGAGCCTTGAGCAGTTGGCCCAGACGACTAGAGACGCCGTCGCCGGACTTCACGTCGGCACTGAGACTCGAGCCGCTTCCACGCTGCTGACCGATGCCCAGGCGCACCTGGGGCGCGCCACTGAGTTGAGCCAGCGGGTCGCCGAAGGAGCCCGGGAATCGTTGGAGTCCGCCGGGCACTTCGTCGCGCCGGCACCCGCTGGTATCGCCGCGCCCGATCCAGCCGCGCAGGACGCCGTTCGACTCGCCGCTGACCGCGCGAATGCCAAGGTCAATGAGATCCGCCTGCTATTGACGACGGGTGACCCGCAAAGCCAGGACGCAGCACGTAGCGCACTGCAGGCCCGCCTCGACGCGAATCGAGCAGCCGAGCGTAGCGCCGCGCTGACCGGCGACTTAATGGCGACCGGATCGCCCGCACAGCCGGGCGCAGCCGACGTCCTCGCGCGCGCGGGAGCGGACGCCGCGCAAGCCGAGACCGCTGCCGAAGAGGCCCTTCGTACTGCCCTGGCCGAGACGACCGCGAGCACCGTGCGTACGGCGTACGCGACAGCGCTCGAGGCCGCAGCGATATCCGCCGTAGACGAGATCACGGGTGCTCGTCGATTGGCCGCAGACGCGAACGTCATCATGTCTGCCTCCCATCGCGATGGCTTGTTGTCGGCAGCGGCGAGCGTCGAGCAGATGACGGCCGAGATAGCCGATCAGGTAAGGGAACTGGAGCAACTCCGATTCGATGCGAGTGCCGAAGCCGCGGAATCCGCACCACATCAGTCCACGCTGGACGCGATGGCGGCGCGAGCGACCGCCCTGGGTACGCGCATCTCGGACTCCGCCACGAACCTCACCGCACAGGCGCAGCGAGGCGGCCTTCTTGCGGAGGTCGTCCGGACCGCTAGTGCGGCACGCCACGCACTCGATGCGGCCGGCACCGGGCCTACCGATGCACTAGCCGATTACGTCCGCGAGTCGCTGCCGGCGGTGCCCGTCGATAATCCCGACGCCGCTGACGCCGTCGATGGTGCGAGACAAGATCTCGCCGCGATCACCGACAGTGAAAACGAATTGGCTGAACTCTCCGAGGCGCTGCGCGCCCACGAGGCCACATTGATTTCGGCCGCCGACGACTTACTGACAGACTCATCGATCCGCGCGCACGACCTCCAAGGGCGCCTCGCGCGCGCCGTCGAAGCCGTAGCCGACCTGAGTGCGCAGGTGGAGGTCACCGCCGCACAGGGACCGGCGCGTGCCGAATCCGCGTACGGGCACCTCACCCAGGCCGCGATTCAGAACCTGTCGGCGACTGCCCGCGCTTACCTTGCAGACGTCGAGGGACGTGGTACCGATCTCGAGGCTCAGCTCGCGGACCTACCGGGTCTGCGCCTAGACACCGATCGCTACGCGACGTCGACGGATCCCCGCGTCATCGACGCCACCGATCACGCCCGCACGTCCCTGCAGGCGCTCGAAGCAGCCCATCAGCGGACGATCGCCGAGCGCGAGGAGGCCCGTCGTGCTTTCGACACACTGGAAGACCTACGCCACCAGCCGCCGCGTTCGGTTGCACAGGCGGATTCCGCGCTCTCCGATGCGCACGCTGCGCAGACGGTCCTAGAGCACACACGCACGCAAGCCCAGGTGCGCTCCGAGGCCATCGAGCGAGAGATCGGGCAGGCCCGGGTTCAGCTGGACATCGCCCAGACCGCGGCGGGACTGAGCGATACGGCGGCGACACTCGAGGCGCTGCAGGACCGACTCACCGCGACCCTGCGGCGCGCTTCGGACCTGCAAGCCGAAATCCCGGACACCTTGAGCTGGCGCTCGGAAACCCCAGCAGTGCGCGCCCACACCGAAGCTACCCAGATCGCAGACGTCATACGCGCAGCGCGCATCGCCTTCACCGAGGCGACCGCATTGTTGTCCACTGCTCCCGATCTCGCTGCAGTCGATTCACAACTCGCCGAGCAGCGCATCCGCGCCGCAGAAGACGAGCACGACGCCGCCACGAGACTTATCGACGACGCGCAAGTATCGCTCACCGCGGTCGCCGACAGCGTGCGCAATGCATCCTTCGATCTCGCCCACGCGCTGCCGGAGCCCACCGTGCGCACCCGAGGAAGCGACCTGCCGATAGCCACCGGTCGGACCCTGATCGAGTCGAACGCTGCACTGAACGACTCACGCGAGGGACAGCAACTGCGCCTAGCGAGGGACGCGGCATCGGCGCTGCGATCCGAATCCGCAACTACACTGCACGCAGCACGCACCCATCTCGAGACCTCGCGCGCCCAGCTGCAGTTCAACGCCCGCGGGCTTAGCCGCGCTGATCGCGAGACGCTGGCTGCGATTCTTGCCGATATCGATACTTCCCTTCGAGGTATGGAAAGCAGCACGCGGACATTCGCCGCGGCGGCCGCACGAATCAGCGGTATCGGCGACCCGCTCGGGACAGCAGCGGTACACCTTGCCTTGCCCGCCAACCAACGCGAGATCGACAATGCCGCGGCCACCGCAGAACGGGTGCTCGCCGAAGTCGCCACGGCGCGTTCCGAGACTGATGCCCATACCGCCGAGGTCACCGCCCGCTCACGCGCACTGGAGCAGGCATTGGAACGTCTCACCGCGCACCATCGGATCGGCGATGATCAACGAGCCCACACCGAGACCACTCAGCTCGTCGAAACACTCGAACGGCTCCATGCAGCGCTACCGGGCGGTGAGCCCACGGTGCACGTGGAGGCAGCGAATGACCATCTGGCGGCCCTACGCCAGGCGCACCAGGACATCAGCACAGCCGTGGCGCGCCAGGACGGCCGTCATGACGCAGTCCTGGACGGCTCCGATCCGCAGCAGGCTGCCGATGCGCTGACCGAGCATGATCGGGTTGTGCAGAATGTGCGGCTCGCGCGCGACAGTTACCGCGAGGCACTCGCCAGCCTCCGACACCACGCCCACGACGTCGCCGCGCAGCAGATCGCCGACGCGACAACGCGAGCCGACGAACGTCGGGACCGCGATGTTGCGGCGGCGGCGCAAGCGGCTGAATCCGCACGTGAGGCGCTCCAGCAAGATCTACAGGCCGCTCTCGCGGAGATCACCCAGCGATCTGAAGATGCCCGCACCACCCGCGAGAGCGATCTCGTCGCGATCGACGGCGCCGACCGACTGCGCAATTATCCGCGCGTACGCAGCATCGAGCGGACCTACCGGGCGGAAGTCGACCAGGCTATCGCCGACGAGGCCCAGGCACGACTGGACGCGGCTACGGAACTCGCGCGGATCGATGGCGACGAGCAGAACGCCATCGCGCAGGCCGAACAACGACGTATCACCGAGATTGCTGACCAGAGCGCCGTCGCCCTGCACGAGCGCCGACGCACCGTCACCGACCTCGCCGCGCTCGTCGCCGAACATCGTCACGAGGTCGCAGGGACCGACGCGGCACCCGAGCTGCGACGGCTCGCAGAGCGCTCCGAACGCCTGCGGGTACGCATCAACGAACGCATGGGCACGGCACGTCGCGAGGCGGCCACCGCGCGTGAGGCGCGGGACACGGAGATTACTCGGGCGCTCGCCGAGCGAGATGAGAACGCGTACCGGTCCTATCGATCGACGCTACGTCCGCCGCCGGATCGCACTGACTTCGAGCGGCAGATGCGGCTGTGGCGTCAGGTGCTTACGGGCGTGACGATCACTGCTGAACGCGATCGGTGCGCCTTGGATCCGGGCCGGGAATGCACGTGCCCGAGGATCACGCCTGCAGACTGTCCATTGACGCCGGACCTGCCCACTGATCGACAGCCCTCGGAGCCCGATCGGCCCGGACCAGAGTCGACGACGCCCGAGGAGCCAGACGCCTCCGACGAAGACACTCCGTCGGATGAACCATCAACGCCGGAGACCGAGCAGACGGATCCGGACGATGACGAGCCATCGCAAGGTCCGCAGCAGTCCACTGACTCTTCCACTGAGCCAAGCACCGACGACCAAGACCAGAACAACCCAGAGCACGATCCTGGCCACGGGGACCACAACCCTGCAGATAATCACGAACCCGACTATGACCAGAAACCGACGATCGCGCCCAGCGGTCCCGCCGCCGTACCGACCGGCCTAGCGGCCGCCGAACGCGCCGCCGAACGGCTCGGCGCATCTCTCGCGCGCATCAGCGCCACACAAGTGCGAATCACGATGCCACCCCAGACGCCATTCACCTTGATATTCGAAACGGGCGACTCGGACGGTGCGCAGGCGCTTGTCGTCACGATCGACGGGCACGCCCTGCGCATCGTGCTCGATATGAACGCGAGCACCGCGGATATCGCGCTCGAGGTCGCGGCGCTTACCTCGGCCGCGCTGCTGCAGCAGACCACATTGTCCTTCGGCGACGAAACGCTGTTGTCGCCGACTTCCCGCCCGACCGATGGCGCGCTGCTGAGCATGGCCGACCAACGCCAGGTGGCCCTGCTGCAAGAGTTGGTGTGGCAGTACGAGCACACCACCCGAGGGCTGCAGGACGCCGTAGCCATAGCACTCAACGAGCGGGCGGAGGCGATGGGACTGGACCTTGACGGCGGACCGGAGGCATCCACACGCCGGGGACTGCTCCCCCTGGAACTACAACAGCGACTGTCCGAAGTGCTGCCCGACTGGGATAGCCCCGCGACACACACCGCTGAGTTGGGCGACGGGATCAACGATCTCGATATCGAGCACGAGGCGCGCGACATCGCCAGCACACCGATCTACGACCTCATCGATGCTGCTTGGCCACCCAGAGACGGAGTCAACTAGGCCCCCGCCCCCGTGTGGGCTTTAACCGTACGACGGCGCTAGGTCAGTGCGAGGTCGAAGTATGCCGCACCCTGGCGCACCAACTTCAGACATACCTGCCATGCGTCCGGGAGTGATGCGGCAGCATCATCGAGGCCATCCCGAATCGACATACCGACCGCGATCTCAGCGATGCTGTTGTGCCCGTCCAGGCGGGCCCACACCGCGTGTTCGGCCGCGGTGAGCACCGATACCGTGCCGTGCGCTGTACCGATCGGGAATCGTTCTTCGTCGGCCAGTTGGTGCGTACTTCCCCGCCACAGCGGCAGTAGTCGCAATCGCATCGCCAGATCCACCTGTGGTTGCCCGTCGTGGATCCCGACGACCGTGCCGTCTGATCGCAGCCGCTCAACGATATCGGCAGCCGACTCTGCACCCACCAACCGCTGCTCACCGGTATAGCCCGGTTCTGGATGCACGAAGCGCGTCAGCTCTCCCAGCGTGTTCGGTTCACGCGATAGCGATGCCCAGACGCGAAAGTCGTCAGCCGAACGCAATACCCGTTCGGCCGCGCCGACACGGATGGACACCGCCGGGAGATCATCGGTGAGGTCGTGAGGGTCGAGGGCTATCAGCGCGCCCAACCCGATCAGTCGCTCACTCATCGCTCACCCCCTCGACGAATCCGAAGGAAGCCAGACCCTCGCGTACTAGCGGAAAGAACTCCGCCAGGGCGCGCCGCGCCAACCGTTGGGGATATATGACCTCCGGGTCGTTACTGCCGGTCTCACTCGCGAGCGACGACACTAGGGCGACCGTCGCGGCGAGCGAGTGCGCGCCGGCGCATCGCCCGTATATTTCCAAACCGACAGGCGACAGCACCACATGCGTTGCATCAGGCTCGCCGACCACGAGCGCGTGCCGGCCATGAACGCCCAGCCGCGAGTGCGCCAGCAATCTCATCCCCGCGGTCTCGGTGAGCACCTGATCGTCGGAGGTGGTGATCTCGGCGACTAGGCCGTAGCGGCGCACCGCGTCGTACGACGTACGCGGCCCATCGACACGCACCTCGCGCAGTAACTCCTCGGCCGATCTACCGGCCGCTGCCGCCGACCAGACCGTGTACTCGTCCTCGGTGAGCCCGACGAACAGTCCTGGTACCGCCACCGTGACGACGCGTTCGGCAATCGCCGGATCCCATTGAGTCTGCACAACTCGACCAAACGGGACGACCACGCGGTCAGGGAGGTCGATCATCACCGAACCCGATCAATATAGGCGGCGTGACGCACAGAGAGATACTGTACGACCCGCAGGTACTGCCGCAGATCAATCGTGTCCTCGGCGGCGCGGGCCGCATCGAGCAGACTCGCGCTCAAGTGCGCCTCCCGCCAGACGGCGTACTGCTCAGCGGACAACTCAACGAGCGGATTGTCGGCATCGATCCCCAGAACGTACCGGTCGGGCTCATCTGCGCTGTTGCCGAGACCGCAGAGCAGCGGTTCGAGCCTGTGGGTCGCGGCGAACTGGAAGAGTTCGGGACCGATTCCCGAGCGCACCACCATCCCGCGAAGTTGCTGATCGTCGACTTCGAAGATGGGGGCGAGCACTCCCGCATCTCGTGCCATGGCACAGATCGTCTGCTCCGAATCGTCAACGGTCAGGCCGTCAACCTTGCCGTGAGCTGCGAGCCACACCAGCCACGCCTGATCCGTGGCGAGTTCTAACTCGTCATCCCCAACCCGGATGTTCACACTTTCCAGTCCCAGCCACATGTACCGCGCACCGCTGGGGTACCCCACCGCGAAGAGACATTCCTCGTCCGAGTCATCCTCGATCGCTTCCGGCTCATTCGACCCATCGGTCAAATCGCCGGCTTTGGCCGTGTGCTGCCGTTGCGGGCTCGGCTCGAGCGCGAGGTCGAAGTAAGCGGCGTGGCGTTCGAGGAGCGGATGTACGTGCCGAAGCACGTGTTCGAGGTACGCGTCCGGATCCGACAGCCGTGACCATTCCTCGTCCGCGACCAGCGCCCCGGAACGTACGTAACAGGTGCCGTACAAGTCATCTTCGCGCGGCGCGTAGATGAGCACGTCCCGCAGCGGAGTGTCGATGGCCAAGGTCCGATGTGTTCCGCCGGCGACCAGCGAATGCGCGTGTTGCTCGCCGTCGCTGTTGCCGAGAATCTCCTGCAGAGGTAGGAGCCGATAGGAATCGGCGAATGCCTGGCGCACCTCCGGGGAGCTGACGGTAACCTCCACGACGAGACCGAGATCCAGCAGAAGTTCGACTTCGCGGTCCGGATCGGTGACGGTTGCTGGGCGCACGGCCGCCAACAATCCGCGGTCGATCCCACGTTCAGTGCCTGGACGGGTACGGTGCAACGCGTTCCACATCGATGCTGACGATTCGTCGAGCCGATGAATCTCCGGGCCTAGCCGAACGCGTAGGTACGTGCTTCCGTCGTCCTCGACCACCGCGCCGAGCGGTTGCCCGACGGGGACGAGGATCGCCGCTACGGGGCTCGATACCGACCTAGTCATTTGATCTACGCTACCGAACCCGCACGAACCGCGCGCCAACCTGCGGAGGCGTGCCAGTGAACGCGCCACCGCGCGAACCGGCGCCCCGAATCACTGGTTCACGTCCTCGACAACGGGCACCGCCCGAACGTCGATCGCAGCGAGCGGGGCCGCGGCGCGCAGGGCCTCGTCGTACTCGCTCAGCAGTCGCGCTAACGCATCAGCATCTGACTGAAACTGACACGCCCACAGCACGGTCGTTCCCGCTGCGGCCTTCATTTGCAGAGCCGCCAGTCCGAGATACAGCTCCGCGGTTTCGGTCAGCAGCGAGCCATCCGGCTGAACTGCGTCGTACAGCGATGCGACGGTGTACACCAGTTCCCCGTCTGCGATCCCCGCGAAATCGAACTGATCGCCGGTATCTGGGTTCTCAACGGCGTACACGACCCCCGTCGGGTAGCCGGTCACATATGTTCGGTAGTCGGTTTCGCTCAGCAAGGAACCATCCCTGATCGGCGTTCGCGGTAAGGGCCGTGACTGCGCAACAACCCCATCGCGGCCACAATACGTGGTGGGCGAGCGGACGACCGTGGGATCTTGCGCCGCCGCGCGCCCGTCGCAGAGATCGACCCTCAGCCGAGGAATGGAGAGCACGCATGGTTCGGCAGATCATCCCCTTCCGCAAGACTGCGGAGGACGACGCGCACGTCACGTACACCTGGGGGTATCCCGGCGATGAACGGGCCGCTCGACTTGATAAGTCGACCGGTAGCGCAGTACCGCTCGAGGGGACCACTGACGCGGAGGCCGCGTACGCCGCGGATTGGATTTCGCGCGTTCGCCAGCTCAACGAAATGGCCGGATTCCCCGACGAGGCACCGATCTACCGCTAACTCTCCGGTTCAGCCGGCTGTCGTGCGATCCCACGTCATCGGCAGTACGCCGTCCTCCCGCAGCGCGGCCTTGCGAATCTTGGAGGTCGGCGTTTTCGGCAACTCCTCCCGGATCTCGATGTACCTCGGGCGCATGAACCGCGGCAGTCGGTCATCCAAGAACTTCGCCAACTCCGAGTGCTGCAGCGTCGCGTCATCATTCAGCGTGACGACGACCTTGACCTCCTCACCGCTGACCTCGTCGCGGACGGCGACAGCGGCCGCCTCCAGCACCGCGGGGTGCGCGACGACCTGCTTCTCGATCTCCATCGACGAGATGTTCTCGCCGCGACGGCGGATCGAGTCCTTCTTGCGGTCGACGTACCGGAACACTCCGTCGGCGTCGACGGTGAATAGGTCGCCGGTGTGGAACCACTGGTTACGCCACGCCTCGACAGTCTTCTCGGGCATTTTCCAGTAGCCAGCCATGATCTTCCAGGGCTCGTCGGGACGCAGCACCAGCTCACCGATGGTTCCGGTGGGCACCTCGCGGTCGTGATCATCAACCACGCGGAGGTCGAATCCTGGACGCGCTTTGCCGCAGGCCAACGGATCGGTGATGACTTCGTTGTCCCAACCTGCGACGATCGGGCAACAGATCTCGGTCATGTTGAAGTTCGTGTACGCCTCGACCCCGAAGCGCTCCTTGAAGCCCTCGACGTCGGCGATCCACGGCGAGAACATGACGTAGCGCAATGGCGAGTCTGCATCGTCCGGACGCGGCGGCTGCCCGGCCACGAAGTTAGCAGTGGTCGCCATCAACAGCACGCTGGTGCAGTCGTGCTCACGGATATCGTTCCAGAATTGCGCGGTGTTGAACTTTTCGCGGATGACGACGCGCCCGCCACCGAAGATCGACGCGACGTAGCCACCCTTGCCGCTTACGTGGAAGGTCGGGTACGGGTCGTAGATCACCGAATCAGGTGTGCAGAATCCGCGGCGCGGAGCCATCCCGAACGTGGCCTCTTGAATGTGTCCCCACCCGGTCATGACACCTTTGGAAGGTCCGGTTGTGCCTGAGGTGTAGACGATGCAGGCGATGTCCCACGCCTGTGGGTGCGCGACATCCTCCAGCGGGGCAGCCGCCCGCACCAATGGGTCAACCGCGACGACGTCGATCCCCTGAACGTCCGCGATCCCCTCGACGTCCGCGACGGAGTCAACACCAGAGACCAAGATGCTCCGCAGGTCGGGGCAGGCATCCCGCACGGCCAGCACTTGCGGCAGGTGACGCGCGCTGCACGTGAGCACGCGGGCTTGCGAGTTCGTGACGACGTGGGTGAGCAGGTCTCCGATGTACTCGGTGTTCACGGGCACCTCAATCGCGTTGAGTGCTGCCGTCCCCATCCATACCTCGAATGCGGTGATCGAAGGGTCGTGTATCGAGAGCACCGTATCGCCGGCGCTCACCTCGTACTCGCCGAGCACCGCGGCCCACTGCCGACTCTCGGACCACACTTGCGCATAGGTGACCGAACGCCCAGCGACTTCGGTGGCATACAGACGGTCGGGGTGCTCGGCCGCGCGTTGCGCAAGCAGGTCGGGTACTGCAGCGAACTCAGCCATGACTTCTCCAATCGAGCCCAATTCGGCGGGACCATAGCCGGCTACCGGCAAGCCCTAGATCCACCTGTTGCTCCTGTCGTCATCGAAGTGGCCGCAAAGTCACGGCAGTTACGGAGTCGATGTTGAGTTCCAGCGGGCTACCCAGGCGGAGGTGTCCAGCCCGATCGCGTTGCCCCACAACAGGGTGAGCGTGTACACCGACTCCTCGAAGTCCGGCTGCCCGGTCGTCTGACTGGGGTGCACGAGCCACGCATGGGCGTATTTGCTGACCATGGCAGTCAGCGCAATGCCCGCAGAGCGCGGATCGATATGGGGCGAGGCCAAACCAGCCTCCTGCAGGGCGCGGATGTGACCTGCTGCGCGGCTGCGGAACGCATCACTTCGCATCTGCTGCACCCGCCTCACCTCTGGATTCACCGCGGACAGTTCCTCAATGATTCCCATCAGGTCGGTACTGCGGCGATAGGAGTCCAGATACCTACGGTTGGCCCGTTCGATGCCATCCATCGGATCCTCGTCGCGAAGCGCGACCCGACCTTGTTTCTGATTGATCATCTCGGTCAGGAGGGTTCCGGCGAGTTCCTGAAACAACGCTTCTTTAGTCGGGAAGTGCTTGTAATAGGTGCCGATTCCGACGCCGGCCGCCTCCGCGATGTCCTTTATTCGAGCCCTGGTGAATCCGTCTCTGGCGAGCACTGCCCGCCCATGCGTGAGCAGGCGCTCGCGTACGTCGTCGTTCTGGAGCTGGTCCACGATTGGTTTCTCCTCGCTCACGGGGCTGGACAGATCTCATCATCACCGACGCAACAACATCACGACACCTCACATGCCGTCATTCGCGTCTAGTCGACCCTGCACCCTCACCACTCCGCTGCTCATCGCGTGGCCCCTTTCGATCTATCGAGGCATTCCCAAAACACGCTCGGCCAGGATGTTTCGCTGAATCTGATTGGTGCCCGCGTAGATCGTGCTGGCCCGCGACGCGAGATAGGCGCCCACCCAGGTACCGGGATCCTGCGTGGCGCCAGGCGCGTCGGGTCCGTCCACGATCGTCGGCATTCGCCCTTCCGGCACCAGGGCCCGAGTGCCGAGGATGCGCAACGACAACTCCGTGACGACGTTGTGGCATTCGGTCCAGTACAACTTCGTCATCGCCGACTCTGGTCCTGGGGCATTGCCATCGAGTGACTTCGTCAGCGCCCGGTAGCCCAGCATCCGCATCGCAGTGATCCGGCCCTGCAACCAGGCGAGCGTACGACGAATCTCGCTGTCGCCAAGTTTGCCGTGAGTGGCCGCGAGTTCGGTGAGGCGGCCGAGTTCCTCCTCGAACCGCGCGGCGAACACTGCGGCTGCGCCGCCGCGTTCGAACTCCAGCAGTGACATCGCAACGCGCCAGCCAGCATTCACCGGACCGATGGCGTGGAAGTCCGTTGTCGTGGCGTCGGTGAAGAACACCTCGTTGAAACCGGCGTTTCCATGGATTTGGCGGATTGGGCGGATCTCGATCCCTGGCTGATCCAGCGGACACGCCAGCAGGGTCAGGCCCTTGTGCTTCGGCGCATCGGGGTCTGTGCGCACGAGTACGAAGATCCAGTTGGCATGGTGGGCCTCGGAGGTCCAGATCTTCTGCCCATTGATCCGCCAAGTAGCGCCGTCGAGGGTCGCCGCTGTCCGCAGCGATCCGAGATCGGAGCCCGATGCCGGTTCGGAGTACCCCTGGCAGAACACCATCGTTCCGTTGAGAATGTTCGGCAGGTAGAACCTCTTCTGCTCCTCGGTTCCCCAATGCAGAACGGTATTGCCAAACATCTGCAGACCGAATACGTCGTTCTCCGTGCCGTTCGGCAAGCCGGCAGCGGTGAGTTCCTCCGCGAGCACCACCTGGTGTGCGGGGCTGAGCCCCTGGCCGCCGTACTCCTTCGGCCAGTCGACCGCGAGGTAACCGCCCTCGTACAGCCGTTTCCGTAGGTCCAGGTTGAATTGGCGATACTCCGCATCGGCCAGTTGGCCGCTGCCGCGCCAATCCGAAGGAACCAGCTCGCGCAGGAAGTCGCGTGCCGCTACCCGGTACTGCTCAAGGTCATCATTGAAGGTCGGATTCATCAGCGCACCCCCGCCGACAGTTCGTACGGCGCGCAGATCGCTTCTGCAACGCGCTCAAGATGATGATCTCGATCGCCGCACAGCGCGACATTCGCCTTCGCGCGCCGCAGGTATAGGTGGGCGTGATGTTCCCAGGTGAAGCCAATCCCACCGAGTATCTGGATCGCCTGGCGCGCCGCGAGGTCGGCGGCATCCGTCGCCTGCTGTTTGGCCAGTGAGACGTAGACGCCCGCGTCATCGTGTCCGCCATCCAGCGCAAACGCTGCGTAATAGACCAGCACCGCGGCGGTCTCGATTTCCACCAGCGCGTCGGCGCACATGTGCTTGAGCGCCTGATTCGCCCCGATAGGGCGACCGAATTGTTCGCGTTCCTTCGACCACTCGACTGCCACCTCCAGGCACCACCGCGCGATACCCAGTGAGTCCGCCGCGAGGTACAGCGCGCCAAACTCACGCGCAATCGAAGCGAGGTCACCTCGCTGAGAAGTCAGCGCGATGTACGGCGCACCTGCCAACTCGATCGCGCCGATCGGCTGGCTGAGATCGAGCGTGTCGACGGCAGCGAAAGTGACTTCCGGCGTGCGTAGCGAGATGAGCGCCATGCGATCGTTGCCGGGGGTCGCCAGCAGAAGGTGCGTCAATTCGGCCGCGTGCGGCACCAGCAACTTCCCCGACACCCGCGGCCCGTCACCCGAGGTCGACGCGCTGACGCTGGGGTTCACCTCCGCCCAGTCAACGGGTAGGCCGATTCGCGCTTCTCCTGACGCCACGGCGGCAAGCGTCTTGCCGGCGGCATCTGTGTCCGTGCGGGCGAGCACCTCGACCGCCGTCATGGTCGAGGCGGCCGGTAGTGGTGCGCACACCCGACCCAGTTCCTCGAGCGCGATCACCGCTTCGATGGCAGTAGCGCCCGATCCGTCACGATCTTCGGGAATCGTCAGCCCAACGACACCGAGATCCACAGCGAGCCGACGCCACGACGTGTCGTCGTACCCGGATTCGCCTCGGATAATCGATTCGCGTCGCTCCTGCAGGTGTTCTGCGGCGAATCTTCGCACCATCATCTGTAGTTCACGCTGCTCGTCGTTCAGGTCGAACTTCATTGCGCTCCTCAGCTTTGTCGGCGGCCCTCGTCCGGTCAGCGGTGCTGGCATCCGAGCTCGGCGAGCCATCAAGGCAACGAATCATGATTCGAATCACAATTCGATGCGAGTGAAACAGCGCGACAAGAACGCTGTCAACCCCAGCGCGCACCGTCGACCCCGATCCGCTGTCTCGCGCCGGGCACGGCCAGTTAGAATCTTCGAGTTAGTCGTCATTAACTCAGCGAGGTACGTCGTGACTGTCCAGCGCCTGATGCCCACCGATGAAGGCAACGACCTCATCGAGTTGACCCGCGAGATCGCCGACAAGGAGCTCGCTCCGAAGGCAGCGCCGTACGAACGCGAAGAACGCTTCCCCCGAGAGGCCTTCAGTCTGCTCGGCGAAGCCGGGCTGCTGGCGCTGCCGTTCCCGGAGGAACACGGCGGCGGCGGGCAGCCGTACGAGGTCTACCTACAGGTGCTCGAGGAGCTCGCCGCGCGCTGGGCCGCGGTCGCCGTCGGTGTCAGCGTGCACGCGCTGACCTGCGGAATCGGCGTCTCGTTCACCAGCGAAACACAGCGCAACGCGTGGCTACCGGACATGCTCGGCGGTCGTACCCTCGGCGCATACTGCTTGTCCGAGCCACACGCCGGCAGCGACCCGGCCGCGATGATCGCGCGCGCCAGGAAGGACGGCGATAAGTACGTCGCCAACGGCGCCAAGGCGTGGATCACCCACGGCGGGCACGCCGACTATTACATCACCATGCTGCGCACGTCCGAGGACGCCGGCCGCGGCATCAGTTGCTTTTACGTACCCGCCGCCACGCCCGGGCTGACCTCCGACACGCCCGAGGACAAGATGGGGCTGATGAGCTCCACCACCACGACCATGCGCTTCGAGAATGCGCCGATTTCCGAGGCCAACCGGCTCGGGGACGAGGGCCAAGGGCTGCCGATCGCATTGGCCGGCCTGGATTCGGGCCGACTTGGCATTGCCGCCTGCGCTGTCGGCCTGGCCCAGGGTTCGCTGGATGCCGCGGTCGCGTACGCCCAGGAGCGCACCGCGTTCGGACGACGGATCATCGACCACCAGGGCCTGGCGTTCCTGCTTGCCGATATGGAAGCTGCGGTCACCAGCGCACGTGCGGCGTACATTCACGCGGCGCGGCTCAAGGACGCCGGACTGCCATTCTCCAAGGAAGCTTCGATCGCCAAACTGATCGCGACCGATAACGCCATGAAGGTCACCACCGACGGCGTCCAGGTGCTGGGCGGCGCCGGGTACACCAAGGATTTCCCTGTCGAGCGGTTCATGCGTGAAGCCAAAGTCATGCAGATCTTCGAGGGCACCAACCAGATCCAGCGACTGGTGATCGCGCGCCATCTGGCTCGTTAGGCCGTCGGCGGACAACGATCGCCGCCGGGCCGGTAGAACCCACGCAGGTAGGGCCCACCGCTAGGAACGCCCACGACGTTGACGGGCTGAGCCCAAGTGGTGCGTGTGCGCGCGAGGCGGAAGAATGAGCGCATGGAGCCCAACGTGAGCATCGACTTGAACGCCGACCTCGGCGAGGGCCTCGGGCTGTGGCGAATGACTGAGGACGCCGCCCTGCTACAGATCGTCACCTCGGCGAATGTCGCCTGCGGCTTCCATGCCGGCGATCCGACCCAGATGATGCAGGTCTGCCGCCTGGCTGCTGAGGCTGGAACCTCGGTCGGCGCCCACGTCGCGTACCGCGACCTGATCGGCTTCGGCCGCAGATTCATCGACGTCGACCCGGCCGAACTCACCGCAGACGTGCTCTACCAACTGCACGCCATCGACGGGATGGCCCGCTCTAGCGGTACCGCGCTGCGCTATGTCAAACCGCACGGAGCGTTGTACAACGCGATCGTGCATCACGAGGCTCAAGCACGGGCCGTCGTTGAGGCACTCCGACTGTTCGGCAGAGACCTCCCCGTCATGGGGTTGCCCGGCGCTCGCTGGCTCGACCTCGCCGCCGCCGAAGGCCTGCGAGTCGTTCCCGAGGCATTCCCCGATCGCAGCTATACCCCCGATGGCCGCCTCGCAACGCGCGGCACTCCCGGCGCAAAGATCGAAGACCCGCAGCAGGTGGCCGAACGCGCCGTCCGCTTCGCGCTCGATCACAGGATGACTGCCCTCGACGGCTCCACCATCGAGGTACATGCGGAATCGCTGTGCGTACACGGCGACTCACCAACCGCCGTCGCCACCGCCCGTGCCGTACGCGATGCCCTACATGAGGCGAAAATCGACGTGCGAGCGTTCGCATGAACCGCCGATTTTTACCGTACGGCGAACGTGCCGTGCTACTCGAACTCGACTCGATTGATCACGTCCTCGGCGCGTACGCCGCCATTCAGAACGATCCGCCGGACGGGCTGGAGGACGTCGTCCCTGCCGCCCTGACACTCTTGATGTCATTCACTGATCCCGAGGCGCTCTCTGCCGCTTTACCTGCGCTGAAGGAGATCGACACAACTCCACGCGCAGCAGAGCATGGAGAGCTCGCAACGATCGGGGTGCATTACGACGGGGCTGATTTATCGGAAGTGGCAGCACTCACCGCAATGAGCATCGATGAGGTCATCTCGGTGCACAGTGGCGCCGAGTACACCGTCGCCTTCCACGGATTCGCTCCCGGGTTCGCCTACCTGATCGGATTAGACGACAGGTTACGAGTGCCGCGCAGACCAAGTCCCCGAACCGCCGTACCGGCTGGGTCGGTGGCGATGACCGGCGGGTTCACCGCCGTGTACCCCCGCCGCTCTCCCGGCGGCTGGCAACTGGTCGGACACACCGATACCCCGATGTGGAACGAGGACCGATCCTCGCCGGCGCTGCTCGGCCCGGGGATGCGCGTGCGATTCGAGGCGCTATGACCAGCCCGTTCACGCCGCGTGACGCAGTTCGGTGCGACAGGACCATTACTGTTATCGAGCCTGGCGCACGGACGACCGTGCAGGATCTCGGACGTCCCGGATACGCCTATCTCGGTGTCGGTCGATCCGGCGCGGCCGACCAACGCGCGTTTGCGATGGCCAATCGAATTCTGGGCAATGCACCTGGTGCGGCGGCGTTGGAGACGACGCTTGGCGGGCTCGCTGTGCGCATCGATCGCGGCGCCTGGCTGTGCGTGACGGGCCCGATGGTCGAGGTACTGCGCGATGGTGCTGCGGTCGGCGTCCGCACCGCGTTCTACGCCCCCGCCGCCAGCGAAGTGCGCATCGGCCTACCGCCGCGTGGGATGCGCAACTACCTCGCGGTACGCGGCGGACTGGACGTTCCCGTGGTGTTGGGGTCGACATCGACGGACACGCTCGGCGGGATCGGGGCGGCGGCGGTCACCGCCGGCGACGTGTTCGGGATCGGCACCGCGGCGGTCGGAGACATCGCCGGGGTCGATGTGTTCCCCGCCGCCGATCCGCCCGACGTGATCGAACTGGTCGTCGATCGCGGACCCCGCGCGGACTGGTTCGCCGACGACGCCTGGGCAATGCTGCTGCGCACGCGATACGTCGCGAGCGCCAACAGCGACCGGATCGGCGTACGCCTCGATGGCCCACCGTTACCGCGAGTGATCGACGCGGAGTTACCCAGTGAGGGGCTCATGCAGGGCGCAGTACAGATCCCGACCGTTGGTACACCGGTGTGCTTTCTCGCCGATACGCCCACAACAGGCGGGTATCCGGTGTTGGCCGTCATACGCCGTACCAGCCTGCCTGACCTGGCGCAAACGCGTCCCGGACAGGCGGTGCGGTTCCGAGCGGGATAAGTTGGGCACCGCACAGACGCCCATTTCGTGCTCGGAGACGACATGCTGCATCATCACGACGACGGCGACGTCGCCATCATCACCCTGAACCGTCCGGAACGGCGCAATGCGCTATCCGGGGACCTGTGCGACATGATCGGCGAGGTCATCCATGAGAAGGAGGCCCGCGGCTCGCGCGCGATCGTGATCACCGGTGAGGGCACAAGTTTCTGCTCGGGCGCCGATCTCGATGGCGTGTACGGCGAGGCATTCTTGGTATCGCTGTACGGCTTGTTCAACAAGATCATGGACGCAAAGATGCCGGTGATCGCGGCCGTCAACGGCCCGGCGATCGGCGCGGGAACCCAATTAGCGATTGCCTGCGACCTACGCGTGGTCGATTCGCCAGCCGTCTTCGGCGTACCGACGGCCCGTAACGGGCTCGCCGTCGACCCGTGGACGATTCGCCGACTGGCCGAACTCGCCGGCGGTGGCGCTGCACGACGTTTGCTACTAGGCGCCGGACAGATCAACCGCGATGAGGCACATGCTGCCGGCCTGGTGGATCGCGCCGGGACCCTGCAAGATGCAGTGGACTGGGCGCACGAGATCGCGACCTTGGCGCCGCTATCGCTGGCCTACAGCAAGACAGTGCTCAATAATCCGGAGCGCGACTTGGACGACCCGACGTTCGTGGACAACTTCGAGGCATGCTTCAACAGCGAGGACGTCGCCGAGGGGCGACTGGCGCGCGCCGAGAAGCGAAAGCCTCGGTTCACCGGCAAGTAGCGCTCGACCTCAAGCCTGTAGCCGGAGTCACGTTTAGCCGCTCACCCGCCACGGCTCCGCCCTCAACCAATCAACCCGCGCCTCGTTCAGGCGCCAAGCCGCCACGAGTCCGCCCGCACACACAGCCGGAGTCGCTCGCACGGCCATCGAGGCCGACCGGCGAGCGCGACTACCCCACTTCGGGCGGCCTGGGACGAGCGAACGGACGCTGCTTGGTCCAAAAACGCAGCCTGAGAACCGAGGCATCGACATAGGTGCGATGCCACCCTGATTTCACTGCGTCATTTGCGGTCATCCGCACCAGCGACTCCGCACCGCAAATCTCAGCAATGACATCGAGACCTTCAGGCTCATCCGGCCCCGGAGCGTGTCGTCAAGCGGTGCGGCGGCACCGGGAACTGTTCGTCCTACTGCTGAGATCCTCTGATCGCCGCCTGGAAGATCGAATCCGAGCGAGGTCGACACACGACTGCGGCGCGCCCCGAAGGAACGTGCGCCGCAGTGACGATCTCTTAGCGCCGGAGCTTCTCGATCATCGTCTGGATTCCCGGCTGCGTAGCCGTGTATGCCTGTGCCCAGGTCTCGAACTGCAGCGACGCCTCGAAGCCGTCCTCGTTCGCGAGCTGGACGGCCTTCTTAATATTGCGGGCAAGTCGCGGATCGAGGTCGGAGGTGGTTTTCGCGAGTACGAGCGCTGCATCCAACGGATCGGCCGACAGCGACGCGACCAGACCCAGGTCATAGGCCTCCTGGCCGGTGAGACGTCCGCCTTCCAGCAGCAACTTCAAGGCGCGCTGGCGCCCGAGTGCCTCAACGAGCAGCGCGGTGCATCCGCCGCCCTGATGCAGGCCAATCTTCGAGAATGTCGCCGCGAGGTCGGCGTCCGGCGATGCGATCACGACGTCAGCGGACAACGCCATATTGAGGCCGGCGCCGACGGCCGGTCCCTCGACCGCCGCGATGACCGGAATCTTCAGATCGCGCAAGCTCAAGAAGCTGTTGTATACCGTGTCGCCGAGGTGGTCGCGGATGTCGTTGACATCGGTGCCCATGGTGCCGAACACGTCGGGTAGGTCAGCGCCGGCGCAGAACGAGCCGCCCTCACCGGTCACGATGAGCACGCGGGCGGACTTGTCGTCGGCAACCTCACGCACCTTCTGGGCCATCTCGGCGCAGAGTGCGTTGTTCAGCGCGTTCTTCTTCTTCGCGTTGTCGATGCTGAGGATGCGGATGCCGTCGCCGGCGTCGGACAGCTTGATCCCTGGCATAAATGACTCCTCGGACCCGGGGGAATATGACGGCCCTACTTTGCCATGTCGTCGCAGTTTCGGACCCGTTAGGTTAGGTCGGCGCCGGTATTAGCACCGATCTCACCATCAGTTGGTGAGATCTACCGCAGCGCGGTCGACGGCGGCGCCGGTGACGATCTGGGGAACGTAGCTAATCCCCTTCGGCGCGAAGTTTTCATCGCGGTCAAGAACGAGTTGGCGGAATGCGTCGGCCACCAAAGCGACCCGGTGGTCGTCGTACTGGTCGATCTCGTACTGGGCCTGTTCGGCCAACAGCACCCCCATGATCGCGGTGGCCATATCGTCGGCGAGCGAACTCATCAGAATTTCGGCATCGTCCGTGGCCGCCGATAGCACGCGTTCCGCGCGCTCGCTGATCGCATTCACCCGCGCGGCGAGCGCGTCACGCTGTTCGCTGAGGCTCGCGTCCGCGAGCGCGTCCAGGCGCACCCGGAGGTCGTCGAACAGAATCTTGTGCGCGCCGATTTTGCGCATCGAACGGAGCACGTCGAGGGCAATGACGTTGCTGGCGCCCTCCCAGATCGAACCGAGGTGTGCATCACGAACGAGTCGCGGCTGCACGAATACTTCGATGTAACCGTTACCGCCCCGGATTTCCATCGCTTCGCCGGTGGCCACCCGAGCGCGCTTACACAAATAATGCTTGGCCAACGGGGTGAGGATCCGCACCAGGGACGAGGCCGTGTCATCACCTGCGTCCGCGCGTTCTAGTTGCTGGGCGCAATAGACAACGAATCCCAGGCCCGATTCAACGTCGGCGCTCAGCCGCAGCAAGTCCAGGCGCATCAATGGCTGATCGATTAACGGGCGGCCGAACACGACGCGGCGTTGGGCATGCTCGGTGGCTTCGTACAGACCACGGCGCATCAGCGAGACCGCGCGTACGGCGTTCGAGAGCCGCGACATGTTGACCATCTCGGTCATCTGCCGGAAGCCGCGTTCGAGTTCGCCGACCTGGACGGCGTACGCGCCTTCGAGTCGGATTTCGCCGGAGGCCATCGAACGAGTGCCGAGTTTGTCCTTGAGCCGCTCAATACGGTAATCGTTCAACGTCCCGTCGGGTTTACGACGAGGCATCATGAACAGCCCGACACCGCGGGTCGTGTCTGCGTCGCCGCCGGGGAATCGCGCGAGGACCAGGGTGATGTCCGCGCCGGCGTTCGATGCGAACCACTTGCGTCCGTGCAGTCTCCAGCCCGTTCCCTCGCGCTCGGCGACCGCCTCGGTCTTGGCGATGTCAGTGCCGGCCTGAAGTTCGGTCATGAACATCGCCCCGGTGAACCGATCGTCGTCGGTCGAGATGAGGCGACGGACCGCCTCGGCGATCTCCGGGTCATCGCCGCCGTACATCCGCAGCGTGCGGGCGGCGGTGTCGGTCATGCTGATCGGGCACGCCATCCCGAATTCGGCTTGCACATAGAGGTACGTGATCAGGTACTTCGGCAGATGCGGCACCTTGGCGGCCCAACCGTGCATACCGCGATGCGACATCGCGGACATCCCATACTCACCGAAGAGGATGTCGCCCATCTCGGCGTACGCCGGATGGTAGACGACTTCATTGGTGCGCTCACCGTCCTTGTCGTACGGGCGCAACGTAGGCGGATTCTTGTCGGCGAGTTCGGCCAACGGATCGATCCGCTGCGCGGTGTCGGCGCCAAGACGCTCCAGAAGCGGCGTCAGTAGCGCTCGATCCTCGGCGGAGGCATTGCGCTCGATCAGTCGAGCCAGGGCAGGATCGGCAGTATAGAAGTTCATAGATTCTCCCTCGGTGGTTCCGCACATCCAGCCTGACACGCATACTTAGCGGTGTCCAAGATGATTTGCCGCATTATTAATAGGCACCACAT
The DNA here is from genome assembly GCF_004382795.1 of Cumulibacter soli. NCBI lineage: Bacteria > Bacillati > Actinomycetota > Actinomycetes > Geodermatophilales > Geodermatophilaceae > Cumulibacter > Cumulibacter soli. The sequence continues at coordinate 340,585 of NZ_SMSG01000004.1, forward strand.
TTAAAAGAGGCACCCATGGAACTGAGGCATGTGCGCGCGCTGGTTGCGGTCGCCGAGCATCAACACTTCAGTCGCGCGGCCGAAAGCCTGCGTATTTCGCAGCCGCCGCTCAGCGCGGCGATTCGGGAACTGGAGCGCGAGGTCGGCGTGGTGCTGTTCGAGCGAACTACGCGTACGGTGCGGCTGACCGACGACGGTGCGGCTCTGCTGGAACCGGCCCGGCGAATCCTGGGGAGCGTCGAGGAGATTCGACAGATCGCGGCGGCACGACGGACCGGCACAGCCGGATCGGTCCGCGCCGGGTTCGCCGGCACGTCGGGGTATGCCGTCCTCGCAGACCTGGTGCGTGAGGTGCGATCGCGTGAGCCCGCGCTGACGGTCGACCTCGTTCCGCAGGTATACAGCGGGCGAGCGATAGAACTAGTCCGGCGCGGACAGCTGGACCTGGCGATTACTGGATCACCACTGCCGACCGACCTTGGATCGGTGGCGCTCGGGCAGGAAACGCTAGTGCTGGCCGTACCGGAGGGACACCCACTGAGCACGACGCCGCAAGTGGCGGTCGCATCGCTGGCCGGCGAACCGTTGGTGTCGTACCCAGGCGAGCACGATTCGTGGGTGCGACACGCGACGGTGACGATGCTGGAAAGCGCCGGGATCGCACCGAATTTCGTCGCCGAGGCGCCGGACCCATTCAGTCTGTTAGCACTTGTCGCTGCTGGGGTCGGCGCTGCCGTCGTGGTCGACCATCGGGACCGGCTGCACGTGGCGGGTGTGCACTACATTCGGCTGGCGGACGACGTTCAGGCCAAATTTCCGATACGGCTCGTGTGGCGGGCGGGCGCGACCAACCCGGCCACCCGACGAGCCATCACGATCGCCCGCGAGGTCTTCGATACGAGCGCAGCTGCAGACCGTGCTGGTGGCGCATGAGCGAACTGGGTGGCTAACGGTCGAGACGTCCCGAATCAACTGGCCGTGCGGTGCAGAAGTAGGGGCAACACCACCTCCGCTCCCGCCTCGCGCAGTTTGGCTGCGGCGACGGTGATCGCCCACCCCATCGAGTCACGGTCAACGACCAGTAGCACCGCAGCACCCGCAACCCGGTCAGCGGTGTCGGCACCGAGGACCAAGGACCCGTCCCACAGCGCAGCTTTAGTCCCGCTGGGCAAATCTTCGGATCTGGCTCGACGCGAACCATGCGTCAGTGGCTCCGCCTCGAACGAAGCGCGCGTCATCCTGCCGGTCTGCGCAATGCCGTCGGCCAGGGTCGCGGTGAGGGTCTCCAACCCGCCGGCTGGGAGGTCCACCACGATTTCTGGTCGCCGCGCCCACGCGGCGTACCGTCGATCGCCACGGCTCCACGACGCGAGCAGTCGCACGACGGAATCGTGCAGTTCGGCGGGCGCCGGAGCGTCTGCATTCAGCGCTGTCCGCACCAGATCAGCCCACTGCGGCGCGTCGTAATCGACGAGAACGCGCCCCCAGTCGGCGCCCACTGTCGCCGAAATCCGCCCCTTACGTTCGGACGGGGCACCCGGCCACATCTTCCGCGGCTCTAACGCGCTGACCTGCCCCCGCAGCGCCTGCTCCACGCGCGTGCGCAACTCGGGATCGACGGGACGACGCAGCGCATCGCTCGCCTCGGGCGCGCACACCGAACACCGCCCGCAGGGTGCGGCGCTCGGATCATCGAGGCTCTCTTGTAGTAGCTGCATGAGGCAGCGCCGCGCGGCGGCGTAGTCCCGCATGATCGCCGCCTCACGCTCGCGCGTTGCAACGACCGAGTCGTAATGGGCTTTGTCGTACGACCACTGCGCCCCGGTCGCGATCCAGCCATCGGCGAGCCGCTCGACGACGTCGTCAACGGCAAGTTGTTTCAAGATCAACTCGACACGGGTACGCCGTACGCCGGTAGAGGACTCTAATTTGGGCACGCTCAGCGGCGTTCCGTCAGCGCGCAGTGCATCGAGTACGGCCTCGACTTGCGCGGGCACCGGAATCGTCGCCGTGGCGAAGTAGTCCCACACGTGCCGGTCGGCATCGCTGGGCAGCAGTACGACGACCGCGCGATCGATTCCGCGGCCGGCGCGCCCGACCTGCTGGTAGTACGACACCGGCGAGGGCGGTGATCCGACGTGTACGACGAAACCGAGATCGGGCTTGTCGAACCCCATGCCGAGTGCCGACGTGGCGACGAGGCACTTGATTTCATTAGCGCGTAGCGCTTCTTCCAGGCGCTGACGCTCGTCCGCGTCCAGGCGGCCGCTGTACGCCGCGACGGGATAGCCACCACCATGTACGTCCTTGATTGCGGACGTCAGTTCATCTGCTTGAGCGACCGTGAGCACATAGACGATTCCGCTGCCCGGCAACTCGGGCAACCGCTCGCACACCCACGCGAATCGATCAATCGGCGACATCGAATCGAGGGTGACCAGTTGCAGGCTCGATCTCGCCAGCGGCCCGCGCAACACCAGTGCGTCACCGAGTTGGGCGGCGACGTCGTCTGTCACCCGCGCGTTGGCGGTCGCGGTCGTCGCCAGGACGGCGGCCTCAGGGTTCAGTCGGGTGAGCATCGTGGAGATGCGGCGGTAGTCGGGACGGAAGTCATGGCCCCAGTCGGAGATGGAGTGGGCTTCGTCGATGACGAGCATGCCGATCCGCCCGGCGAGCTGGTCCAGCACGCGTGCGCCGAAGTTGGGATTCGCCAGTCGCTCTGGCGACACCAGCAACACGTCGAGGGCGTCGTCGGCTATCTCCTGCTCGATGCGCGACCAGTCATCAATGTTCGAGGAGTTCAGAGTACGGGCTACAAGACCGGCGCGGGCGGCTGCATCGACCTGATCACGCATCAGCGAGAGCAGCGGGGAGATCACCAGGCTCACGCCGCGGCCCGCTTGGCGACCGATCGCGGTGGCGATCCAGTAGACAGCGGACTTTCCCCATCCGGTCGCCTGTACCACCAACACCCGGGCAGCTGGTTGACATAGCGCAGCGACGGCCCGCGCTTGGTCGTCGCGTAGAACGGCATCTGGGCCAGCCATCTTGTGCAGCACCTCGGCCGCAACGTCGGCTCGCTCGCTGGTCAGTTCTGCCTGCGTCGTCTCACTCACATCGGCCACGGTACTGGCCGAGCACGACAACCGCCGTGGGGTGTGCGAGGCTGTGGATACACGCCAGCAGTGTGAATATCCGCGGCGCTTGTGCCGCCGGGATGTCTGCGCTGCCCGCCCGGCGATAGGCTCGTCAGCACCTAGTCACCGGAGGAAGACGTGTCCAAGCCGCTTCGGCCACTGAGCGAACAGGCTGGTCGCGGGGCGCAGTTGAGTGAACGTGTGGCCGGACGGGTCCGCGAGGCGATCATGCTCGGTGAACTCGCGCCGCTGGAGTTCGTTCGCACCGACAAATTGGCCGCGGAGCTTGGCGTCAGCCACACCCCGGTTCGCGAGGCGCTGATGACCCTGTCCTCCGAGGGTTCAGTGAAGTGGGAACCACGTCGCGGATTTCGCGTTGTACCGGTCACGACTCGTGATATCCATGACCTCTTCGATGTCCAGGCGTACGTCGCCGGCGAGTTAGCGTTCCGCGCGGTCGCCAACCTCACTGACGCCGATATCGCCGCTATTGATGGGTTCCAGTCCAGGTTGGTCGCCGCCGAATCGCGCGGGGACACCGCGGAGGTCGATCGGCTCAACCACCAGGTACACCGCACGATCAACCGAGCGGCCGAATCGGTTCGACTGGCGAATCTGCTACGTTCTACCGTCGCGCACGTGCCGCTCTCGTCGTACGGCGCGATCACCGGGTGGGCGCAGGCGTCGGTGCACGATCACAAACCGATCCTCGACGCCTTACACGCACGCGATCCCGACGCCGCCCGCCATGCGATGAGCGCGCACATCCGCCATGTGGGCGCACTACTGGTCACCCACCTTCAGCACGAGATCGGCCTGAAGTAGCACTCGCGGCCGAACGCTATGTCTGCACCGAAGCCGCTATCCCCATGTCCATCGAACATCACGCGCGAATAAATCCTGGCGGCAGATGTTGGACCGTAGTTGGTACCACATCTGCCGCCAGGATTGCTGAGCGGCACATCGAACCGCTTCCGAGCAGCAGCTCGAATCGCCAGGTTTACGACGCGTCGGGGGCCAGCTACTTCAGACCGCCGCGCTGCACGAGTTGGCCGACGATCACGTTGCGCTGGATCTCGTTCGTGCCCTCGCCGACGATCATCAGTGGCGCGTCACGGAAGTAGCGCTCGACATCGAACTCGGTCGAGTAGCCGTACCCGCCGTGCACCCGGATCGCGTCCAGCGCGATTTCCATCGCGGTTTCCGAGCAGAACAACTTGGCCATACCGGCTTCCATGTCGGCGCGCTCCCCTGACTCGTACGAGCGGGCCGCGTGCCACAGCAGCTGCCGCGCCGCGGACAGCTTGGTGCCCATGTTCGCCAGCGTCGCGCCGACCTGCTGGTGCTTCCAGATCGGCTTGCCCATCGACTCGCGTTCCTGCGCGTATGCGAGGGCGTCATCGAAAGCTGCGCGCGCAACACCAGTGGCGCGAGCGGCGACCTGGATTCGACCGATCTCCAACCCGCGCATCATCTGCGCGAATCCCTTACCTTCGACCCCGCCCAGTAGCGCGTCTGCAGGCACTCGGGCGCCGTCGAAGCTGAGCTCGCAGGACTCAACCCCCTTGTAGCCAAGCTTCGGCAGGTCCTTGGAGACTTCAAAGCCGGGCACCTTCTCGACCAGCAGCACCGAGATTCCCTTGTGGCGAGGCTCGGCGGTCGGGTCAGTCTTACACAGCAGCGCGACGAGACCAGCCTTGCGCGCGTTCGTGATCCAGGTCTTGGAGCCGTTGATGACGTACTCGTCGCCTTCCTTCTTGGCGACGGTGCGCATGTTCTGCAGATCGCTGCCGCCACCGGGTTCGGTAAGCGCCATGGTCGCGCGCAACTCGCCGGTCGCCATCCGCGGTAGGTACTTCTGCTTCTGCTCCTCAGTGCCGTAGTCGATCAGCAACTTGGAGACAACAGTGTGCCCACCCATCGCGCCAGCCAGGGACATCCAGCCGCGGGCGAGCTCTTCGGTGACTCGCGCATAGCAGGGCGTAGAGACCTTCACTTCGCCGTACGGCTCGGGGATAGCAAGTCCGAAGATTCCCATCTCCTTCATGGCCTCGATGAATGCGGTCGGGTATTCGTTGGCGTGCTCGATCTCCTGCACGTTCGGCTTGACCTGCTTGTCGACGAACTCGGCGACAGCTTCAACAATGGCCTGCTCTTCGGCGTTCAACTCGAAATCGGGCATGCCCGGGCTCCCTCTTACGGCAATCAGATTCTATAGAATCCTCCCAGGCTGCGGTCGCCGCCGTCAACGTCACAGCCGTCACGTCCACGAACGCCGTCGAGGCGAACCGATAGCGTGAGCGCAAGAAGAGTTCACGGCCCACTCCAGAAGGAGCACCGCATGACCCAGCAGAACCGATTCGGCGTGACCATTCCCCTGGGCGGATTATCGCTCCCCGAGCACGCGTCGGCGTACGCCGCGGCTGCCGAGGCCGGGTACACGGACCTGTGGAGTAGCGAATCCAACGGTGCAGACGCGTTCATCCCACTCGCACACGCCGCCACGCTGCAGCCGCAACTGCACGTCGGTACGGCGATTGTTCCGGCGTACACCCGGGCACCTGGCGTCGTCGCGATGCAAGCGGCGACCCTCGCCGAACTCACCGATCAGCCGCTGCAACTCGGCATCGGGTCATCGTCAATGCCGATCGTCCGCAACTGGAACGGCATCCCCTTCGATCGCCCGCTGACCCGCGTAAAAGACCTGCTCGAGTTCCTACGCCGCTCCTTCGACGGCGAGCGCGTATCGATGAAAAGCCACAGCTTCGACATCGACGGGTTCCGGCTCGGGCTCATGCCGAAGCGCCGCCCACGAGTGTTGGTTGCCGCGCTGCGCGAGAAGATGCTGCGCCTGGCCGGCACGCACTCGGACGGCGTGATCCTCAACTGGCTCTCGGCGGACGACATCAGACAAGTCACCGGGTACGTCAACGACGGCCGCCACACTCCCGCTGACGTCGTCGCACGGATCTTCGTAATTCCGACCGCCGACCGCACCGAGGCGGAGAACATGGCGCGTCGCGCGATAACTGCCTACCTCAACGTCCCGACGTACGCCGATTATCAGGCGTGGCTAGGCCGCGGATCAAAGTTGCAGTCGATGTGGGATGCCTGGCGGTCCGGCGATCGCAAGCGCGCGCTCGCCGAGGTATCCAGCGAGGTCGTGGACGAGTTGTTCATTCATGGCACGCCCGAAGAATGCCGCGCGCACATCCAGCGGTACGTCGATGCTGGAGTCACCGTGCCAGTGCTGTCGATCTACCCCACGGGTCGACCGATCGCCGACGTGCTTCGCGAACTCGGTCCCCGCGCTACTGACTGACAGGCGTCCTGTGCCACCCTGCGGCGCGCTCGAGCACGCCGTCGATACCGCCGCAGAGAGCCCGGGCGATCCAAACGGTCGTCATCCTGAACAGGCGAGCGAACCTTGTTCATCCTTCAAAGTCAGGATCCGCAATGCGGCAGCATCGACCTTCTCGGCGAATTGTGGATCGTTGTCATACTTCGCGAGCGCATCCGAATTCATCTCGACTGCCTGGTTCGGATCAGCGGTCAGTACGACGTCTCCGCCAGCGTCGACGAACCTGGTGAGCCGCTGCCCGACCGGTACGTCGGAGACCGAGGCTGCGGCGCCCAGATCGTCGCTCATGACAACACCGTCGAAGCCAAGATCGTCGCGGAGTAGGTCGGTGATGATCGGCGCCGAGAAGGCCGCGTTGTTATCGGGGTCGATCGAGGGATAGATAGCGGTGGAGACCATGATGATCGGCGCACCGTCGGCGATCGCAGCCTCGAACGGCGCTAGCGCCGGGTCGTCCGGGGTCGTGGTCGGATCACTGATCCCATCGGTCGTGACGTCCGTGTTTCCTTGTATACGTCCGATCCCTGGGAAATGCTTTACGGTCGGTAAAATCCCGCCGTCCTGCATCCCCTTCATGAAGGCGATCATGGGCGGAGTAACAGCATCGGGGGTGGTGCCGTACTGACGCCCAAACTGCCCGATCGGCGCGTTCGCGGCTCCAATATCGGCGGGGACGACGTCAGCGACAGGCGCGAGGTTGATGTCGATGCCAGCCTCTACTAGCGACGCGGCCCAGGTCTCCGCCTGCGTCTGCAGGTCGACCGGGTCCATCGCCGCCTGCTCAACCGCGGCGGGAATGTTCGCGACCGTGCCACCACGCAGCTGCTGAACCTCACCACCCTCCTGGTCGATAGCGACCCAGGTGTCGACGTCGCCCGACAGCTCGTGGATTTGCGCGCTGGCCGCGGCGGTTGTCTCGATACTCGGCCATCCGCCAAGCAAGAACACACCAGACGCATTACCCTCGCTGATCTGAGCGGCTGCGGCATCGACCGAATCTGGCGTCATCGCCACGAGCACGAGCTGGGCAATCTTCTCCTTCGGCGCTAGGTCCGCAGCGGTCTGCTGCGCGCAACTGAGCGGTGCGTCAGACGATGTCGGCGCGGCGGACGTCGATGCTTCAGCAGAACTCGGCGGGTTCGTTTCACTGGCACCGGCGCTGTTGGCGCCGGTGCTACTAGCGTCCGCTGAATCTGCGGACCCATCGGTGCAACCGACGAGCGTCAGCAATGCCACGGCAGTCAGTGCGGTGACGCGTTGGCGCACGGCGTACTCCTCGAATCGGCTTGAGTCCACCTTAAGCGAACCTCGTGGCCACGACGTTTGTCCTGCACCACACGCGAGCTATCCACAGCACCGGCGATTGTCCACAGCGCGCCTCGAAGAGGTTCTGATTGGTCGCTGGACGTGGTGTCGTAGCCGTATCCGAGGACCACCGACGCAAGGAGAAAAACTCGATGAGCGGACCCAAGATCGACGTTGAACAGGTGCAGGTATCGATCGGTGTCGTGGACGACGCGATCGCGCAGATGAACGCGGTCACGAGCAAGGTCCTCGCGCAGGCGGATGCCGCACAAGCGGCGATGACCGCGCCGGCGGGCCAGATCACCGCGGGCGCATTCAGCGACCTCGGCGGTGCGGGTAAAGCGCTCGCCGAGGAACTCGATCGACTACGGGTCGACCTCGGCTCGCTGATCACCGTGGCCGAGTCCGGGTCTGATCAGGCCACCGCCGCCGCACAGCAAGGAGGTCTCGCTGCCACTGTTGCCGCCGGAATCTGACTTTCTCATCGAAATATAAGGAGTGTCGTGCCCCTCATCGCCTTCAACACCGAACACATCGCCGATATCGCCAACGCCACGCAGGCCCACCGCAGCGAGTGGGACGCCATCTGGAACGGGGTGCGCAGCAAACTTGGCGACGTTATCAGCGAGGCCCTCGACGCCGCTACGGGCCTCAGCCTGGACGAACGCACCGTGAGCTATCACCAGAAGTCAGACCTCTACACGCAGCAACTGCTCGCCCGCGCACAGGCGACTGCCAGCATCGGGCAGATCGCCCAGGACACCGGGATCGCAATGGTCAAGACGCTCAGCGGCTAGCGCGCTAGCCCCGAGCCGCGGCCGCCGGTCAACGATAACGAAGCGGGCTCTGCTCGACGTTCGCGTCGTCCCCTATCCGAATGTCGGCGGCGATCGCGCCGTCCGCCCGAAGTTCGCGCAGTCGGGTGACCACGCGCTCACGCAACGCCGTGGGGCTGATCGTGTTCAGGTAGATCTTCGTGCCGCCCTCGAATCCGGCGAGGGTGGAGACGCGCCATTTGATCATGATTCGCCACGGCATGGCGACGTCGACGCCGGGCGGCTGGTGATGCCACTCCTCGTTACACGGAACGTCCGGCCCGCCCGCGGAATGCAGCGCATGCAGCAGGTCTGACATACCACGGATCTCTTGTGCCGCGTGGTCCCACGGAGCGCAGTGTTCGCTGCGCGAGAAGAGTTCAAGGGTCGGGTAACGGTGCCCGAAGCCGGCGAACGCTATCGCGTGGTCGTTCTCGGCGATGATCAGATTGTGCTCGCGCGCGTAGTCGACACCGGCCTCGTTGTAGATCTGCGGGTTGACCCGCGCCCGGCCAAGTTCCAACTCGACCTGGACTCCGCGCTCGTCGATCGCCACTACCTGCTTATGCAAATGATCGAACGAAGCGCCGGCGGGCTTGAGCCAGTTCTGGAATGCGGCAACGTATTGCGCGTGCGGATTGCGCTCGTAGAGATCACGTATCGCGTCGATGGTGAATGCGACGTACTGGTGATGCTCGTCGACGTTCAGCGTTCCAGACGACGCCAACTGAGAGTCGTTGCTTGCCTCGTCGGCGTAGTGTCGGCGCGCAACGATGACGTCGTGCGTTCCGCCGAAGAAGGCACTCGCGTCGCGCTCCAGCAGCGCGTCGTCACTGAGACCGTCGCGTTGATCGGCGCGGACCTTGGTCGTCAGCAGTTCCAACACGTGCTCGCGACCGGCGGGATCAGCGAGGTACGCCGTCATCCGGGCACGATCCGCCGCCCGGATCCGGTAGTCGTAGTTGGCGCGCCAGTACTCCAGCGGCAGAATCTCATACAGGTTCGGGATCCGGCGAAATTCAGCGAGCGAGGAAAGAACCGCACCGAGAGGTAGCCCGTGCTGACTGACCCAGCGACCAGCGGTGAGGGACACACGGGACTTCTCCGGCGGAGTCTGCACGTACCGATCGCTGCAGAACGCACAGGCCGAGGTACGCGCCGCTTCGTCCAGCGGCTTGGGTGCGACAGCGGTCAGGCCGAGCGGGCGATCCCCACGACCCGGCACCGTCCACACCTGAGTGCCGGTAAACGGGTTGACCTGCTTGAAAGTACCGTCGGCCATCTCGCGCAGATAGTCAGTAGGACCCATCGTTGCCCCTTCTGTCCCGCGTTGGGGACACACCATCGCAAGTCCCGCCTTGGGAACACACCCTCCCACGTCCCGCGCGGAACTCACCGTCGCGAGACGGGCGTTGCCAATCCAGAGTGGGGTTCGGGTTCGACAGCGGGAAGGTTTCCCTACAGTCGAACCCGAACCCCACTGTGGAACGAGAATTCCCTCGTCGGTCAGCGCACGAGCCGCGCGATGCTCAACGCACCGGCAGCGCGATGCGCGCTATCGACCGGGATGGCTCGCCGCAGGCGCTACTTAGCAGCGGCGACGAGCTCGGCGATCTGGATCGTGTTGAGCGCGGCACCCTTGCGCAAGTTGTCGTTGGAGACAAACAGCGTCAGGCCACGGCCACCGTCGACCGTCGAATCCTGACGGATCCGGCCGACGTACGACGGGTCCTGACCTGCGGCCTCCAGCGGCGTCGGCACCTCGGTGAGGACGACACCCGGCGCCGAGCCGAGTACGTCGCGCGCCTGATCCGGGGTGATCGCCTTGTCGAACTCGGCAGAGATCGACAACGAGTGTCCAGTGAATACTGGAACGCGCACGCACGTTCCAGTGACCAGCAAATCGGGGATATCGAGGATCTTGCGCGACTCGTTGCGGAGCTTCTGCTCCTCATCGGTCTCACCGGAGCCGTCATCGACGAAGTTGCCGGCCTGCGCGAGCACGTTGTACGCGATCGGCGCGACATACGTATTCGGCTGCGGGAAGGCGACTGCAGAGCCGTCGTGGGTCAGCTTCGGCCCGTCAGCGCCGACTGCAGTGACCTGCGAGGCGAGTTCTTCAACCCCAGCGAGGCCGGAGCCGGACACGGCCTGGAAGGTCGTGACGATGAGCCGACGCAGCCCGGCCGCGTCGTGCAACGCCTTGAGAACCGGCATCGCAGCCATCGTGGTGCAGTTCGGGTTAGCGATGATGCCCTTCGGAGCCTGCGTCGCGAGCGCCCCGTTGACCTCACTGACGATGAGCGGCACTTCCGGATCCAGACGCCAGGCGGACGAGTTGTCGACGACAACCGCACCCGCCGCAGCGAACTTCTCTGCGAGCGCCCTGGAGGTCGCGCCGCCGGCCGAGAACAGCGCGATGTCCAACCCGCTCAGATCGGCCGTGGACGCGTCCTCCACAGTGATCGGCTGCCCGGCGAATTCGACGGTCGATCCGGCAGAACGCGCGGAGGCGAATGCCCGCAGCGTGTTGATTCCGAACTTGCGCTCGGCCAACAGCCGCAGCATGACGCCGCCGACCTGTCCCGTCGCGCCGACTACTCCAACATTGAGTCCCATGTGCTTTACCGCCCCGTTCCCGCATGTACTTCGGCAACCTGGTCGCTACCGAGGTCGAATGCCTCGTGCAGCGCACGGACCGCCTTATCGAGATCAACATCGCGCACCAGCGCCGATAGCCGAATCTCAGAGGTCGAAATGAGTTCAATATTCACGCCCGCGGCGGCAATTGCCTCACAGAAGGTGGCAGTGACCCCCGGGTGCGAGCGCATACCTGCACCGATCAGCGAGACCTTGCCGATGTGCTCATCGAAGGTGAGCTTGTCGAAGCCGATCTCGGCCTGCTTCTTGGTCAGCGCCTCCATCGCCACCGGGCCATCGCCAATCGGCAACGTGAAGGTGATATCGGTCGTGCCAGTGCTGACCTGAGACACGTTCTGCACAACCATGTCGATGTTGATCTCGGCGTCCGCCAGGATCCGGAAGACCTTCCCTGAGGTTCCCGGCTTGTCCGCGACACCGGCAACGGTGATCTGAGCTTCGCCGCGATCGTGCGCGACGCCGGTGAGGATGGCCTCTTCCATCGGAATGTCCTCCAGGAATCCAGTAATGAGCGTGCCGACGTCGGACGTGTACGACGATCGGACCCGCAGCGGAATGTTGTTGGCACGCGCATACTCGACCGCGCGCAAATGCAGAATTTTCGCGCCCGAGGCAGCCATCTCGAGCATGTCCTCGTAGCAAACTTCGGAGCGCTTCGTGGCGTTCGGCACGATCCGCGGATCGGCCGTGTAAACGCCGTCCACGTCGCTGTAAATCTCGCAGACGTCGGCGTTCAGGCCCGCGGCCAACGCGACGGCCGTCGTGTCCGAACCACCGCGACCGAGCGTGGTGATTTCCTTAGTGTCCTGCGAGACGCCCTGGAAACCCATCACCAGCGCGATCGCGCCGTCATCGAGCGCTTGACGCACCCGTCCAGGCGTGACGTCAATGATCTTGGCCTTGCCGTGCGAGGCGTCGGTGATCACACCGGCCTGCGATCCAGTGAACGAACGCGCCTCTGCGCCGAGGTTGTGGATCGCCATGGCGACCAGTGCGTTCGAAATGCGCTCGCCGGCGGTAAGCAGCATGTCCATCTCGCGCGCCGGCGGCACGGGTGAGACCTGGGTCGCAAGATCCAGCAACTCATCGGTGCTATCGCCCATCGCCGAGCAGACAACGACCACGTCGTTACCGGCCTTGCGAGTCTCAACGATCCGCTCGGCCACCCGCTTGATGCGGTCGGCATTCTCCAGAGACGAACCGCCGTACTTCTGCACGACCAGCGCCACTCAAACACACCTCCGTATACGCAAACGACCCGTTCTATATGCGCGAGCGGGCCGTCGACCTCTAGTTGAATCTGTCCGCAGGGACCGACGGTCGCGTCCGAACCCGCAAAGGCCGATTGTACGCAGGGATCGCAGATTCTCTCCCAAAAGATCATGGAGTCCGACACATCTCACGCCGACCCAGAGCGACTCATCGAACGACGTGTCGGGCACTCGCGCTTCCTGCCCAGACGAGCGACCCCGCGGATTACTGCCCCACCGGAAGTCCCCGCGCCCGCGGATTATTGGCCGAGCGAAAGTCCCGGCGCTCGCGGATTATTGGCCGGGCGGAAGTCCCGATCCCCGCCGTCCGCCAGGCGCATACTGGCCGGGTTCGAGCGCACCTGCATCGACGGGGTCTACCGCTTCGCTCGAGTCACCAGCGCCCGCGGGTATGTCATCGTCCGACAGCCGCAGTTCGACGTCGTCACCGGTCAACCGGTACCCGCGGATCAACAGCAAGCTCACGACGAAGAACACGGCCGGCAGCACGGTGAATGCGACGACGATCGCAGTCATCGCGGGATTCCGCGGCCCATCGGCGGTGAGGCCGATACCCGGCTCATAGCTACCGATCGCCAACGCGAGCGCGAACATGCCGGTGCCGGCCGCCATCGTTACCGTGTCTATGGCGCCCCACACACCGCTGAATAGACCGATCCGGTTCACGCCGGTACGGCGGGCGTCTACGGCGGCCGTATCTGCGAGCATCGCGGACGGATACACCTGCGCCCCGGCATACCCCACACCAAGGATCGCCGTGAGCACATAGAGCGCGTACTTGCCGACCGAAGGATCGGTCGTGAGCATCACGATCGCGTCAACCACCACGGCTGCAGCCATCAGCCCAGTCGAGAATCGGAAGCCGTTCTTCTTGCCGAATCGTCGCCCGATCCGGTTCCACAACGGCATCGTCACCAGGGCCGGACCAACGAACAGCACGAAGAGGATCGATGCGCCCACATCGCTATTGAGGTAGTAGTTGGCGACGTAGTCGACCCCGGCAAGTAGGAGCCCGATCGAGATGTACTGAATCGCGTAACTGCACGCCAGGATGGTAAAGTCCCGGACCTTGATCACGCTGCGCATCTGACTCAGCAGCGAGCCCTCGTTGAACAGGACCGTCGAGCGTCGCGCATTGCGAGTACCGAAATACGCTCCCAAGACACCGATCGCGATTACTACTGCGATAAACCACCCCATCACCCGATAACCTTCGGCTCCGCCGACCGCATTTCGGATGGCTGGCGAGCCCGCGCCGCTGATCAGGATGGCGATGGCGAGGAACGCGACGCGAACGGTCTGAATCCTGGTGCGTTCGTGGTAGCTATCAGTCATTTCCGCCGGCATCGCAAGGTAAGGCACCGTGAAAACGGCGACCGCCACCGAGCACAGCGAGTAAAAAATTGCGGCCCACCACGCTCCTCCAGCCGGACTCGACGTCACCCCGCTGAACAGCAGGCCAAAACACAGCGCCAGCACCAGCCCGCCACACAGGACGTAGGTCCGCCGCGAGCCGGAGCGCACGGCGGTGCGATCACTGATTCGACCGACGATCGGACTAGTCACTACGTCCCAAATCTTGGGTGCGAACACGATGACACCGGCGAGCAGCGCCGAGATGCCGACTGTGTCCGTCAAGTACGGCAACAGCAGCAGACCGGGAACCGTACCGAAGGCGCCACTGGCGAGCGCCCCCATCGCGTAGCCACTGCGCAATCCACGCCCCAGCGATTCGTCAGCCATTCCAGCATTGTGTCCCACATCACTACTCGGCGGTAGGTGTTCTCGAGATCTACAGGATCTGGGTCACATCACGCCCCGGGTTTTCGCATCGCCGGTCACGTGCGTTATCGTGCTAGGTGATGTACCGCGCACTACTTCTCCTTAGCCGCCGCGACGAGACCTTCTAGAGGTCGGCGCTCTCGTCGCGGTGTTAGCCATGTCTGCCGGTCGAGAATTTTCCCTTTCGCATCACGCGCAATGACCCTTCGCGGCTAATCGCGTTTCTAGGAGAACTACCGCCATGAGCATCACTACCCGTTTCACCAATCCGCAGCGCCCGTCCGGCATGCCGATCAAGAAGTACGTCCCGTTCACCCCCATCGACCTGCCCGACCGCACCTGGCCGACCGCAGTCATCGAAAAGGCGCCGATCTGGTGCGCAGTCGATTTGCGCGATGGCAATCAGGCCCTGATCGACCCGATGGATACGCCCCGCAAGATGCGCATGTTCGACCTGCTGGTCAAGATGGGCTACAAGGAGATCGAGGTCGGCTTTCCGGCCGCTTCCCAGACCGACTTTGACTTCGTCCGCCGGATCATCGAAGAGAACCGCATTCCCGAAGACGTCACGATCCAGGTGCTGACGCAGGCACGCGACGAACTGATCGAACGCACCTTCGAGGCCGTGCAAGGCGCACCGCAGGCGATCGTGCATCTGTACAACTCGACGTCCACGCTGCAGCGCCGCGTCGTATTCGGCCTGGACCGCGAAGGCATTATCGATATCGCACTGAACGGCGCCCGACTGTGCAAGAAGTACGCCGAAGGCATGGGCGATACCAAGATCCGCTTCGAGTACTCGCCCGAGTCCTACACCGGCACCGAATTGGACTTCGCGGTCGAGATTTGCAATCGCGTGATGGAGGTGTGGGAACCCACGCCGGAATGGCCGGTCATCATCAACCTGCCCGCCACGGTCGAAATGGCAACGCCGAACGTGTACGCCGACTCGATCGAATGGATGAGCCGCAACCTGAACAACCGTGATTCGGTCATTCTGTCACTGCACCCCCACAATGACCGTGGCGAGGCGGTCGCGGCCTCTGAGCTGGGCTACATGGCGGGCGCGGATCGCATCGAAGGTTGCCTGTTCGGCTCGGGCGAGCGAACTGGCAACGTCTGCCTGGTGACGCTGGGCATGAACCTGTTCAGCCAGGGTGTCGACCCACAGATCGATTTCTCTGATATTGATGAGATCCGGCGTACAGCGGAGTACTGCAACCAGCTGCCGGTCAATGAGCGTCACCCATACGGCGGCGACCTGGTCTACACGGCGTTCTCCGGGTCGCACCAGGACGCCATCAAGAAGGGCTTCGAGTGGATGGACCGGGACGCCGAAGCCGCCGGCACAACTGTCGAAGACATCCCGTGGGCTGTTCCGTACTTGCCGATCGACCCCAAGGACGTCGGACGCACCTACGAGGCAGTCATTCGCGTGAACTCCCAATCGGGCAAGGGCGGCGTCGCGTACATCCTGAAGTCCGAGTACCAGATGGATCTGCCGCGACGGCTGCAGATCGAATTCTCCGGCGTCGTGCAGCAGCACACTGACTCCGAGGGCGGCGAGGTTACCCCCGAAGCCATGTGGAGCATCTTCTCCGACGAGTACCTGCCCACCAAGGACGGCGAGGCGTGGGGGCGTTACCGCCTTGTCTCGCACCGCAGTGAGTCGGTCGGCGACGGCAAGGACACCGTGTCTGTCGAGATGGTGGTAGATGGTAAGCCGGTGGTCTTGGAAGGGTCCGGGAACGGGCCTGTGTCGGCGTTCTGTCATGCACTGGAGAGCATCGGCACCGAGGTCCGCGTGCTGGACTACGCCGAACATGCGACGGGCGTCGGCTCCGATACGACGGCAGCGTCGTACGTCGAGTGCGCCATCGATGACCGCGTCCTGTGGGGTGTGGGCGTCGACCCGAACATCGTCACGGCGTCCTTCCGGGCGATCGTGTCGGCACTGAACCGTTTTGATCGCGATCAGAACCAGTAATCCTGGTTAGCGCTCGAACGTCGCGGGCGGCGTCCGGATCCGGCACACCGGATCGGGGCGCCGCCCGTTTTCTCGTCCGGAGAGTCGGGTGCCGCGTTTGGCCGTGACCGTCTACCCGGCGAGCATCGCTAATCTGCGCGTTTGGCCTCAGTCGCGGCGATCATCGACGAATAGACCTCCTTGAGTGCCCGCCGCTGCGTTGCGGTGAGACCGGGGTCGGCGTCGATGGCGGCACGCACGCCCGGCAGTTCCTCATCGTCGGGTCGCAGGTCGTCGGGATCGAGCCCGAGCGAGCGAGCAATTTGCCGCAGTACGGCCTGGGACGGCTCCCGTACCCCGTGTTCGATCTGCGACAGATACGGATTGGAGATCCCCGCCATTGATGAGAGCTGACGCATGGTCATCGAGGCGAGTTCACGCTGTTTGCGGATCATCTCGCCAAGTGGCCCACTGGAATCCTCAGTCATGTCCCTCTCCCGCTTTGCGCTACAGCCTCAATCGGTGACGCTCACTCAATCTAGTTGCGGCACGCGCGACTCGGCAGCCACCTGCATGCTTCGCTGCGTGAGTAGTAAATCTGCTGATCGCCGCAGACAGCGACCACACCAGGGCGCTACCGTGAAGTGGTGAGCCAGATCACCTGAATAAGGTTAGCATCATCTGCTAACCCTGCTAACCTGGATGACGCAAGGGCGACGAACTCGCCGCCTGGATCAACCAATGGAGGAACCATGGTCGCCGCCAACGCTAAGAACGAACTGCCAAAGATCGACTTCGACGCCGCCGCCGAGCGCATCCGCAGCCTGAACGAGCAGGTTATCGAGCAGGCCAAGAAGCAGGGTAACACCAGCCTCGACGCCTGGGAGAAGGCCCTGCAGTCGGTTGTTGATTTCGAGAAGAAGGCCGCCGATGCCACTCAGCTCGACTTCGTGAAGGCGCTCACCGATGCGCACGTCACGTTCCTGAGCTCGGCTTCGGACGCCTACCTGAAGGCCGCGCGCGACCTGCTCAAGTAAGCACGTCGCACACCAACCGTGCCCGCCAGCGAACACGCTGGCGGGCACGGTGGCGTCTGGCCACGAATTACTGCCCCGCGTGCGAGACGGGGCAGGGTCTAGGCGCTGCGGCTGATCCGGCGGCGCGCAGTCTTCTGCTCAGTGTCGACGTCCTCCCGAGCCTCGCGTTCCAGGAACTCCCGGATTAGGTCGGCAGAGAGTTTTGGCTTCTCCATCAGGAACAAGTGGCCACCGCCCTTGATTTCTTGGTATTCGCAATCGGGGATTCGCTTGGAAATGACCCAGCACGTCAATGGGTTCGTGATTGGGTCCTCGTCGCCGGCGAGCACCAAGGTCGGCATCCGAAGCGTCGGCAGGTACCAGAAACTACTGAACGTGCTCGCGGTCGTCAACTGCGCAAAGTACCCGGGGATCGATGGCCGCATCTGATGCCGCAGGTTGGATTGTTCGGCCACGAGTTCACTGCCGGCATGCGCGTCGCCGCCGTACAAGAATGGCGCGATCATCGCCATGTACGAGCGCGAGTAGTAGCGCAATGGGGTCGCGAGCACAGATAGCGCCAAAGGATTGCCGAAGGTGACACCGATTCCTGCGGTCGTTCCGGCGAGTATCAGTCGCCGTACCCGCTGCGGGTACCGGAACGCGAACTCCTGAGACACCATGCCGCCGAACGACAAGCCGAGGACGTCGACGCGGTCGAAGCCCAACTCGTCGAGTACGGCATCGAGGGTCTCGGCATACTTGTTCATGAACCAGGGCGGCCACGGGACAGTGGAGGCGCCGGCACCTGGATTGTCGAGCGTAATGACCGTATAGCCCTTGAGTTCGGATACGAGCGGAGCCCACAGGTCAAGTCCGGCGCCGAGCCCGTGCACCAACAGCAGCGGCGGACCCTCCCCGGTCACATTGACGCGTACGTGTACGTCGCCAACCCGGATCAGCTCGCCGGGAACGCGCTGACTGCGCGGCGTCGTGCTCGTCAGGGAGGTCATTCCGGGTCTCGAATCTGTCGATGTAGGCATCACATGCCGGTGGCTTAATGTAGGCCCCGTTCACCTAAATGGGGAGCGCGAACCGGCAAACAGCTACCTTGTCGTCACCGAAATGCAACCTACGCCATGGCCTAGTGGCGCTCCGCGTCGACTTCGACGTACTCGGCGACGCCGTAGATTTCACTGCGAACACGACGTGGGGGCCTCGCATTAAGCGAGGCCCCCACGCGGTTAGTTCCTAGCCGTTAGTCGGCCTTTTCCTCCATGCGCTGTAGGCGACGAGCGGCGGCGTCACGGCCACCGATGCCGAATGCGAGCGCGGCGGCGAGGCCGGCGCTCACTACCAGCGCACCGAACGCCAGGTTCACGATCGAGTCTGCGAGGCCCATGTAGCGCAGCCCAATCGCAGCGAACAGCACCAGAATGCCGTACTTCGCGATCTGCCGAGCCGTGCCGTCGAACATCCGGCTAATCACCTGAGCGATCAGGTAGCCGGCGGCGATAATCGCTACACCAAACAGAACTCGACCGCCGATGCGCAGCACTTCGTCGAGAATCGCGGTTATCTCGGGGAAACCAAGCATCCGAGTCGCCGCGACCGCGAAGAACATCATGATCGCAATCTTCGCCACCATGGTCAGCAACGACGAAGCGCTACGTCCCTCAGGAAGCAATTCGAGGTTGTTGGCGGCGCGATCCGTGCCCGCGGCGCGCAAGGCCGGCTCCAGCAGGCCACCCACGAAGCGAGCAATCACATATCCCAGTCCGAGGATGATTCCCGCAGCGAGAATGAGCGGAATCGCGTTCAGGATGATGTTGAGCATTTCTTCTGCCGGATCAGAGATCGCCGATATACCCAGAATCTGCAACGCGGCAATACCAACAACGATCAAAATGATACCGAATAGCACGGATCCCACGATGGAGGAGATCCGCATGGGCTCCTTACCGCCGTCACGCCGCGGCCCGGTGACCGGAGCCTGAGCGGGAGTCCACTGCGGCTGCGTCGGGGCGGGCTGGCCAAACTGAGCGGGCGCCGCACCTGCATTCTGTGGAGCCTGACCCGCAGTTGGTCCACCTGCCGCGAACTGACCAGCGGGCTGCGCGCCGGGCGCATCGTCCCCGGACGGCGGCGCGGTCGGGTGAGCCGGCGCGGGCGGCGCCGATTGCGCACCAGCAGCAGAGTCACCCGATTCGCCAGCGCTGAGTTTCCCTAAGTAGCGGTCGACGTTCGCGGCGCGCAAGGCTGTCTCGACCAGTTGCCGCACAACCTTGGCCACCATGAAGCCAACGAAGAACACAAACCCGGCGCCGATCACGTTCGGCAAGTACTGCATGACCGTATGCAGCATCGTGGAGATGGGCTCCAACACCGGTGTGAGTGCGAATACCTGGAGGATCGCAACGAGGCCGAATAGCCAAACTAGGAGCGATCCGATCTGTCCGACGGAGTCACCTAGGTTTCCGCCGTCCTGGTTCTGCCTCTGCAGCGCAGGAACCTTGCTCACGAGTTTTCCGATCGCCCACTTCACTCCCTTGGCGAGGAAGTAGGTGATGACAAGGATCAATAGAGCTATGACCACCTTCTGGACCATGTCGGCCCAGTCAAAGCGGTCCCAGAAATCGTTCACGTCGTGCTCAACTCCTTGAGTAAGTCGCGATGGTGGTCGACGGCCGCAGCCTCCAATCTGCGGACACCCGCCGGGGCGCCGATTCGATCCAGCGCCGTCCATGCAGGTCGGATTTCCTACATGTATGCGAACGAATGGCTCGCCTACCCGGAGGCTATCGCCAGTAACCGCCATACACGCATGAGATCAAGAAATCCAAACATTCTGCTTACCTGCGCTTTACCCCGTAGAGACCACGTCGACATGACTAGACCGGGGCTCAGCCTCGCGGCCCGAGCCCCGGCCCGTCAGACGGTCATGTGCCGCTAACGCCTTGCACCTGCATAGGCAGCCGTAGCGCCCAAGACAATCGCACCGACACAAACGAACCATAGCAATGCGAGAGGCATCCCCGTAGTGGGCAAGACCCCACCGGCGTACGACGCATCCGCGTTCACGCCGACGACCGCAGGGTCGCCGTCTGCATCTGACGATGCAACCTCAATCGAGATATTGCTTGAGATCGAGCCTCCATATCCTGCCGAGGCTCCGATCACGGCATAATGATCGATCGATCCAGCTATGCGGAGGGTGCCGGAGTCCCCAACACCTGTCCCTTCACCGCTGCCGGCAGAATCGCCGCCGGCACCGTTAGCGTCATCACCGTCTCCGGTCGATCCGTTGCCGTCAGCAGGGTTACTACCGCCGGTCGTATTGTCAGTGGATCCGTCTCCGTTGGTTCCACTGGAGCCGTCGGAGCCGTTGGAATCACCCGAATTGTCATCGCCACCAACGCTGTCGTCCGGACTCCCGGTGTCGCCATCGCCTCCGGTATCTCCATCATTGTTGGATTCCCCGGAATCGTCTCCATCCGACCCATTATTGATAGTCGACAGCGAATCGCGGACTTCTAGGGATACCGTTAGTTCCCGGTCGTTCGGCGTGGCGATCTCAGCGGTGACTGCGATGGCATCACCAGCGTCGCCATCCGTTGGCGCACCCTGATCGCCGTCCGTTGGCGCACCGTGCTCGCCGTCATCAGCGGGCGTGTCGTGAACACCGTCAGAACCTCCGTCGCCAGCTGGGCCCTCGACCACCGCGAGCGAGAGATCGCCGACCACCGGAAGGTCGATCGTTAAGCCTCCCGAGGTTTGGTCATTCGGTTCGCCTTGACCGTTTTCGTTGGCATCGCTGTCGTCTGGAGTTCCCTGATCGTCATCATTCGGCGCGCTCTGTTCACCATCGTTAGGGCCACCCGGCTCACCATCGCCGGAGCCCGCGTCACCTGTCAGATCCGACAGATCCGGCAAACCGGGCAACGTCAAGTCCGGAAGACCCGGCACACCCGGCAGACCAGGCAGACCCGGCAGACCCGGCACATCCGAACCACCATCACCGGGAACACCAGGCACAGTCGGCAATCCCACCGAGTCAATCAAATCCGACAAATCCGGAAGACCAGGCAGACCCGGCAGACCCGGCACATCCGAACCACCATCACCGGGAACACCAGGCACAGTCGGCAATCCCACCGAGTCAATCAAATCCGACAAATCCGGAAGACCAGGCAGACCCGGCAGACCCGGCACATCCGAACCACCATCACCGGGAACACCAGGCACAGTCGGCAATCCCACCGAGTCAATCAAATCCGACAAATCCGGAAGACCAGGCAGACCCGGCAGACCCGGCACATCCGAACCACCATCACCGGGAACACCAGGCACAGTCGGCAGCTCCACCGAGTCAATCAGATCCGACAGATCCGGCAAACCAGGCAACGTCAAATCTGGCACACCCGGCAGACCAGGCAGACCCGGCAGACCCGGCACATCCGAACCACCATCACCGGGAACACCNCGGCACAGTCGGCAACTGACCATCACCATCAGGCACACCAACCGTGCCCACCACCGGCAACGTCACCGCACCAGACGGCACACCACCATCCAACGGCACATCCACCGCAACACCAACCGGCACACCCTCAGGACCAATCCAATCCGACACCCAGACCCCACCAGGGCCCACCATCACATCAAAATCATCCTGAACACCCAGCACATCCAACTCCTTACCAACCGTCACACCCTCAGGCACAACGCCAGCATGAACCGAACCCACACCAGGAACCGGAACACTCACCACACCTGACCCCGCGGTATCTGGGGACTCTGGCGCATTCGGAGTGTCCGGCGCATCGGGGGTATCTGACGCGTCATCGCCCGGGATGTTCGGCATCTCAGGCACCTCAGGATCCGACAGGCCCAAGGAGTCCGTCACGTCCGACAGGTCTGGAAGCTCAGGCACACCCGGCAATTGGCCAGGACCTTCGCCGTCGCCACCACCCGGGTTAGCACCATCGTCGCTCGGGGTGCCTGAATCGCCCTGGGAACCATCATCGGGCTGACCTGGGTTCGAGTCCCCCGGACTGTTCCCCGGGTTCGCCTGATCAT
The DNA here is from genome assembly GCF_004382795.1 of Cumulibacter soli. NCBI lineage: Bacteria > Bacillati > Actinomycetota > Actinomycetes > Geodermatophilales > Geodermatophilaceae > Cumulibacter > Cumulibacter soli. The sequence goes on from NZ_SMSG01000004.1 coordinate 362,978, forward strand.
TTCCAGCATCAGGCGGGCCCGCGGGAGTTCCGCCGTCCGGGCTCTCGACGCTCGAGCCTTCATCATCGCCGCCCGGTTCACCCGGGCTTGCGCCCGTCGGATCTCCGCCGTCTTCGGGACTACCGCCGACATCAACGGTCGCCGTATTGCCAGAGATGTCTACTGGCGCGTTCAACTCCACGTCCGGGAGTTTCACTTCCGGGAGTTTCACGTCCGGAAGCTTTATGTCGGGCAGCTTCACTTCCGGCACCGCACCGCCGGTATCGCAACCGCAATCGGCGACGCCTGACGACCCGCTACCAGGACCTGAATTACCAGTTTCGGACGATTCTATTTCTGCTGAAATCGGGACGGGCGCTTCAGCTGAATCATTGCCGTCATCGGCGCTCGCCACCCCCATTCCCAGCAGCATAAAACCACCCACAAAGAACGCTCCCTGAGCGTATCTAATGAATCGCTTTTCCATTTCGAGTTTCTCGCATTCCAAAATTCAATCTACGAATAACAGCCACAACGCATTCGTTGCAGGAGTGCAGACCAAACAGCTCACCCCTAAGGGATCGCGCTCTGCGAGAAACTAGTCCGGGGTACTGCCCGGTTCAGCGGCCGGCGAAGACGCCGCGCCGTGGTTTCGCACGTCTACTCGTGTGGACGCTGCGGCGCCCGAATGCGCCGCAGCATCGAGGACTCCATTGAACTGATTGTCATGCCCGCTCGGCATCACGTGCGACCCGCTGGGGAACGCCAGCGAGGGCCAGCCGTCGTCACCGGGCTGAGCGGCCGACTCAAGCACGCTAGGTCCATCGCTCAACCCGAGGGACGTTGTGCGCGTGTTCGGGTCGTCGACGGAATCAACGCTCACCTCAAGCGCTTCGACCGCTTCATGCTCGGCGGCCGTCTCCCGCACCGATGGCGTCACCGTGACCGACGCGGGCAGGTCGGCGAGGGCATCCGCAGGATCGCCGCCCTCGTCCGCAAGCGCCACTACCGAGGGGGACTCGGCGATGTCGGCAACGTCGATCGCAACGGGCGGCGGAAAGACCGTCGAACCGACCACATCACTCAGCACCGGACCCAGACCACTCAGGTCAAGGACTGGGGACACGGTCTGGTCCACGACATTCAGCACGTCGGCGGCCAACTGCGGCGTCACTGTGGTCACGGTGTCCACGACAACGCCTACCAGGTCGACAGTTCCCGCAACGAGTGGCTCGATGACAGAACTTACCGCGGACACTGGATCGTCAAGGTCCAGGTTGGCGGCCGCGGCGACGACACTGGTCGTGACGTGACCTACCGACTGAACAACGCCACCCGCAGCGGGGACCACCGCGTCAATCACCGTGGTTACAGGAGCCGTCAAATCGGCATCGAGTCCCGCCTTCGCGAGGACGTGGTCGACTGTCCCGGCGGCGTCGTCAACGTTCACGTCGTCAGCAGCGACGGCCGAGGCTACATCGCCCTCGGATTCCGGCTGCTGCGACCGCGCGTCGACGTCGTCGGCTTGTTCGCTCACTGCCGAAGCCTCAGGCTCCGCCGAGTCGACCGTTACTTCAGCGATATCCGCCGGATCCACCGTGTCCACCACGGTTTCGACGGTGCTCAACAACTCGTGCGACAGTTCACTCACCGCGACCGCTGAATCAGCAACCACGCCTTCGACCGACGAACCACCGTCGGTAGCTTGGGGATCGAGCGGTACATCAGCATTCGCGTCTATCGATCCATCCGGGACGCCTGACACCGGCTCGGATTCAGTCGGCGGCTGCCCGTCGCCGGTCCCAGGAACCACCGTCGCGTTCTCGCCGATTTTCGCCAACTCGTCGGTGCTCGATGGCGCATTGTCGGCGCTCTGGCTCGAGTCCGCGGCTGGCTGGTCACCGTTTGGCTCTTGCAGCTCGTTGGTCGGCGTCGTCGCCAGCGTGAGGTCGGCCGCGTCCTCGACGACGTCCTGTAGGAGAGGCGTCGGTTCGGTTTCGATCGACTCAGCACTCGCTGTGCCCGAAGACAGAATCAACCAACCGAGCACCAACGAGAAGCCGAAGAAGAACCAGGTGAGCGCACGCCGAATCGCCGACCTAGAGGGTGTCTTCTCTAGGTCGCCGTTGGTCATCACCGCGGCTGCGTGCACGGCGTCAACGCCACCTCATGGTGCGTAAGGTATTCCGTTAACCGACGACGAAACAACCCCTAATAGGAAATAAATCTAGAACAATTAGTTTGTTATGGGTTGAACATTTCCGCGCCTCAGGTCAATTGTTCGGACGACCTATTCAGGTGCTTTCACGAACGCGTCACCACGAAACCCCCGGACCCACTCCTCGTAAGGAGGCGGCTCCCGAAACCGATCCATCGATGACGAAACAGCCAGATCGCAGCTATATGCGCCATCCAGAGATCTGCTGCTCAGTTGAATCGCTGGAGGTACTCGACTGTTCGTCGTTCGGCCGCTAGCGGCGACCCAGCAAACCCCGCACTGCGGAGGTTCTGCGCCATTCGCTTCTCGTTCACCTCCGCGCCGCTCTCGCGCAACTGACAGTTCGTGCGGAGCACCTCCCCCGCGAGATGAACGACTTCGCACTTCGCGCCATCCCGATTGCCATCGTCCCGCCGACCTTGGTCGATCCCTGGAACGCACGGATATGACGGCGATGCTCGGACCAGAGTCAATCGGGCGCAACGTAAACAGTTTGTTTCGCGGCGATCACGCTGCCGGTTCGGACCTATAATTGGGATCGCAAAAGCGAGAATCCAGGAGGTGCAGATGAACGCCGTTCCGCCTGCCCGATTCCTACCGATCGGAGCCGCCAGCTCGACGCGGCGAGGCGCGATAAGCAGACGCACTCACGGGCATGCCGTCCGGTGGGTCCACGACCTTCTTCGGCACGAGTTGAGGTCGAGCGCGTTTCCAGATCAAGCATTGCCCAGCGAGTACACGCTCATCAAGACGTATGACGTCAGCCGTGGCACAGTGCGGCGAGTCATGGAAATGTTGGCTGAAGAAGGTCTCATTGAGCGGCTCCGCGGCACCGGGACGTTCAGTCTGAGCCCCACCATCGTCCGTCATGGACTGGACATCTCTCAGGATTTTGCGCAGGAGGTCAATGAGACCGGAACCCGCGCCACGATCTTCCGCACCCATGTCGAGCGTCACCGTGCGACCGATTTCATCGCCGCGAAACTCGACATCGACGCGGAGGACGACATCGTCATCGTCGAGACTACGACCTACCTCGACGGGTTTCCGTTCAGTCGGCGTACGGCGTTCATGCCGTGCGTGATCTTTGCGGATCAGAGTCCGGAGTCGATCGACTTCAACCGCTCACCGTACGAGATCCTGGGTGAGTTGACGGGCCAGTGCGTCGGTGTGACCCGGATCAGCATCAGCGCCGCCGTCGCGGATGAGTCAACGGCCGCGATACTCGGCATTCCGGTCGGCGCACCGACGCTGGACACGAACCGGGTTATCTTCGATTCGCGCGACAGGCCGATCGAATACAGCCTGTCGCGGGCGCGTTCGGATCGGGTGTCCTTCGAAGTCACGATGGAATCGCGAACCGCGAAGGACACCGAGCCTCACTGAGAACGCTGTGTTCCTGCGCTCGTACCGCGGCGCCGATGGGTCTCGCCGACCCCGAGTGCGGAGATCGCGACCACCGCGAAAACAACCATGCACGCTGCGATGCCGAATGCCGTTCCAGGTCCCGCCAATAGCGCGCCGAGTACGACGGGCATCAGCGAGAACCCGATATCGCGCGATAACCGCATGCCTGCCACCCCGACCTCGGGCCGATCGGCCAGGTCTACGACCGTCGTCGGCAGTACTCCCATGAAGATGCCGCCCGCGATCCCGAACGGAACCGTCGTCGCAAGAAACACCCACTGCTGTGCGCTCAGGTATGCGATCAACAGTCCGAGCGCGCCGAGGCCACCTGCGATGGCGCCGCCGATGACGATGGGCCGCCTACCGATCCGGTCCGACGATGAACCGGCGATGCGGGCGACCACGGCCTCGATCAAGAACGTCGCGAAGATGAACAGACCGACGGCGAACGTCGCCATTCCCATCATGGTGGCGGCGAGCAGTGGCACGACCGTCAGGACGACCGCCCCGCGCATCCCCTGCCCAATCGCCGCCGTGCCGAGCGCGACCAGTGAGCGAGGTCGCGTCAGGCCGGGAAGATGCGGCGCGCTGATCCGTGGTCGGACCCCGCTGGGCATCGCCGGGAGCAATAGCGCGCCAGCCGCGCACGCCACGGCGATCACCGCACAGATCAGGAAAGCGATCCGCAGCCCAAGGATCCCCGGCCAGATGGCGACCACACCCCCGCCGAGCACCGGGGCCACCATCGCACCGACGATCTGGGCCGCCTGGAAGTCTCCCAGCGACTTCCCGAATCCGCCGTCCTGGCTCAACCGCAGCGCTATCTCCGGTCCCGCTGCCGCGTACAGACATAAACCCACACCCTGCAACAGGCGAGCGCCCTCCATCGTCGCGAACGTGGGCGCGAAGGTGGTGGCGATCGAACCGACCGCCCACAGCGCCATGCCGATCACGATGCAACGGCGCGGCTCAAGGTATGGCAGGGCGCGGGTCCCAAAGATATCCCCGATCAGCACAACCATGGTGAGCGAGGCGACCGAAACACCTGCGGCGAACTCACTGGCCCCCAGCTCGATCGCCAGGGGCGCGGTGAGTGCCGCAGTGAACCCGGTGGCCAGGCCGCATGCCGCGGTCAACGCGAGAAATACCAGTCGGACGCGAACGCCGTTCGGGATCGGGTGCCGGATGATCGTCGAAGCCGGTTGGGCTGCGAACTCTCCGGCCGCCGTCATCAGGCAGCAGGGCGGGCGAGGTGCCAGGCAGTGCCGCGCTGGTAGGTGTCGCCGGCACGAAGTACGGTGGCCTCATCGAATGGTCGCCCGACAATCTGCAATGACAGCGGCAGATCCTTGGAGTCGAAGCCCATCGGCACCGACAGCGCCGGATTGCCCAATGCGTTCCAGTAACCGGTGTGGGTCGTGGAGAACTGCCAACCACCGTCGAGTAGATCCGCCAGCGCCGGAGCGGACGAGCTCGTGGTCGGGGTCAGGATCAGGTCATAGTTCGACCACAGCTCATCAGCTGCGAGCTTCCGGGCGTGACGCCGTACCCGCTGGGCCTGTACGTAATCCGCGCCGGTGAAGAACGCGCCCGAAGCGACCCCGGTCCGGGTCGAGTTGAAATAGTCGCCCCAACGCGATTGCAGATCGGGAAGGTGGTAACTCAGGGCCTCGCAGCGAGACGTGATGCGGCACGCTGCCGCGACCTCGGCGTACAGCGGCAACCTGGTTTCCTCGACCCTCGCGCCCGCGGCCTGGAAGAGCGCGACTGCAGCGGCCAGCGCCTCGTCGACCGCCGATTCGCGGTCGGGGTTGGTCGCCAGCAGTGGGTCGATGCCGATCCTGAGTCCGCCGACGTCACCGCTCAGTGCGTCGAGATAGTCGACGACGGGTACGTCCTGCGTCGTGGGATCGGATTGGTTGGCCCCGGCGAGAGCGTTGAGCATCAGCGCGCAGTCGGCCGCAGAGGCGGCCATCGGCCCGATGTGATCGAGCGAGTAACCCAGCGGGACGCAACCGGACTTCGGTACCCGGCCGAAGGTGGCCTTGAGTCCGGAGATACCGCAGTACGCCGCAGGTAGCCGGATCGAGCCGCCGGTGTCGGTGCCCAGTCCGCCGAGCATGGCACCGGCGACGACGCCGTTGCCGGTGCCCGAGGACGAGCCGCCGGTCCAGTGCTCCGAGTTCCACGGGTTGCGCGGCACGGGGAAAGGTTTGGACGGGTCGGGGATTCCGGTGGCGAACTCCATCGTGGTGGTCTTCCCGGTGATCAGCGCGCCGTGATCGCGTAGTCGACGGACGACCTCGGCGTCCCCCTGCCGCTCCCCCCATCCACGATCGAGGACCAACGACTGGGCCGTTGTCTCGCCTTCGCTGGTGGAGATGATGTCCTTGATGCCCAGCGGTAGACCGAGCATCGGCGGTGTCTGGCCGCCGGCCGCGAACTGGGCGTCCGCCTTGGCTGCGGTTTCGAGGAGTTGGGCATCGAAGCGCCGCATGTAGATGCCGAGGTCCTCGTCCTTCGCGGTGGCCGCTGCGATCGCTGCCTCGGCGAGTTCGGTCGCGCTCACCGCTCCGTCTTTGAGGGCAGCCGCCGCGGTGGTCATCGTGTAGATCTCATTGGTCATCGAATTCCTGCTTTCGGATGAGTCTCAGCGCACGGCGTTCGCTACGAGTAGTGGTTCCTCGTAGCGGGCGCCGTCGACCGAGTGGATGAGTGCTTTCATGTCGAGTGCCTGCCGATAGGCGACGGTGATCAGTGGCAGATCCTCCGTCGGCGGCGTGAGTCCGTGCTGGGCAAGAATCGCGAGCATCTCGGCGGTGTCTGTTGTCTCGTTCATGCGGCGACCTCGGTCGCAAGGACACCGTCGAGGGACGGCGCGGTGAGGTGGTGATCGGTCACTCGCTGCAACGCGTCGGCGACCCTGAGCACGGTCGCCTCGGCGAACGGCTTGCCGATGATCTGCATCGACAGCGGGAGCCCGGATGAGCTGAAGCCGGTGGGGATGCACAGTGCCGGGAGACCGGTCAGGTTCCACTGGCCGGTGAACGCCAGCGAGTTCAGTCGCTGTGACGGGGTGATCTCGTCGGGACGCTGCGCCGGCGTACCGGCCGACGGGGTGATCAGGACGTCGTACTGCTCGAATGCCCGAGCGACGATCTTGGACCAATCGCGCCGGAACCGGTTGGCCTGAGAGAGATCGGTGGCCGACCAGATCGCGCCGCGGACCAGGTTCGCGCGGGTCCACTTCCCGTAGTCGGACCACTTGGTCTGTAGGTTCTTGCGGTGGTAACTCTGCGCCTCGGCCATCAGGATCATGCTGTTGGCGTCCTTGGCGAGCTCGGCGTACGGCAGCACGAAGTCCTCGGAGACGGCCCCCAAACCGACGAGTTTCTGAACGGCGGCGAGCACACTGTCGCGCATCTCCGGGTCGAGCAGCGGGTGGTCAAAGAAGTATTCGATCGGTAGGCCGATCTTGATATCGGACACGTCCCCGCTCAGGGCACCCACGTAGTCCTCGACCGGTGCCTTGGACACGTTCGGGTCCTTCGGCTCCCAGCCGGCCATCGTGCCGAGCAGGATCGCGCAGTCGTACGCGCTTCGTGCCATCGGGCCGATCGAATCCAACGAGTAGCCCAATGGCACGACTCCGCTCTTCGGGACCCTGCCGTAGGTGACCTTGAGCCCGGAGTGGCCATTCACCGTCGCGGGTCCGCGAACCGAACCTCCGGTGTCGGTGCCCAGCGCACCGAGCGCGAGGCCGGCGGCCACCGCGATGCCGGAGCCGGAGGACGATCCGGCGGGAGTGCGGGTGGTGTCCCACGGGTTGTGCGGGATCAGGAACCGCTTGGACTCGTCCGGGTTGCCGATCGCGAACTCCGAGGTGGTCGATTTTCCGACGAAGACGGCCCCGGACTCTCGTAACCGAGCGACCACCGGCGCGTCGCCCTGAGCCGGACCCCATGCCGGGTCCAGCACTTCGCTGTTCGCCGTCGTGGGTGCGCCGATCATCGCGATAATGTCTTTGACAGCCAGCGGGATGCCTTGCAGGAGGCCCTTGTCGGTTCCAGCCTTGAAGTCGGCGTCGGCGGCGGCAGCCTGCTCGAGGGCTAGTTCCTCGGTGATTTCGACATACGCGCCAAGCGCTTCGTTATATGCCTTGGCCTTGCTGACAATTTCGGTCGTGAGGTCGGTCGCGGTCAGGGTACCGGCACGCAGCTGCTCGGCCGCGTCCTTGATCGTCAGGTTGTTCGCGATCGTCATGAGGGTGGTCCTTTCGTGCAGGGTGGCTGACAGGTCAGTTCGCAGCGGACAGGGGGAAGAACTCAAGCGGGTCGTAGGTCATCGCCGGCTCCAGATCATCGCCGAACTCGTACAGCCCGTCGGCGATCTGGCGCAGCTTCGGATAGTCCGCGACTAGCACGTCGACCTCTTCGGGGGATGGGGTGATCTGTGCCGCCGCTAACGCGGCCTCGACGTACGCCTTGGACTGCTCGGGGGTGGTCATGCGTGGGCTCCTTCGAAAAGTGATTCGGTCGTGGGGACGGTTACCTTGCCGGTGTAGATGTGGCAGGCGACGAAGTGATCCGGCTCGGCTTCGACCCGTTCGGGCCGCTCGGCTGCGCAGATGTCCTGGGCGAACGGGCACCGCGTCCGGAACCGGCAGCCGCTCGGCGGATCGATCGGACTCGGAATCTCGCCGTCGATCTCATCGACGGACTCCTCCCGGCGCGATCGGGTCGGGTCGAGGTTGGGGATGGCCGACAGCAGCACCTGGCTGTACGGGTGCAGGGGCCTGCGGTAGAGCTCCTCGGCCGGCGACTGCTCGACGACCTGCCCGAGGTACATCACGACTACCTCGTCGGAGATGTACTCGACCACGTTGAGATCGTGACTGATGAATACATAGGTCAGTCCGTACTGCTCCTGCAGATCCGACAGCAGGTTCAGCACCTGCGCCTGGATCGACTTGTCCAGTGCGGAAACCGCCTCGTCCAGGACCACCAGTTGCGGTTGGACCACCAGCGCGCGGGCAATGTTCACTCGCTGTCGCTGTCCGCCGGACAGCTGATGCGGATAGTGCGACGCGTACGCCGCCGGTAGCCCGACGTCCGCGATCACCTGGGCGACCCGTTTCGCGGTCTCGGCCTTCGACACTCCCTGCACGGTCAGCGGGAAGCCGATCGATTCGCCGATCGTCGAGCGCGGGTTGAGCGCGGAGTGCGGATCCTGGAAGACCATCTGCATGGCCTTGGCCATCTCCTTTCCGCGGCGGCTCTTGATCTGTCGGTTGGCGAAGATCATTTCCCCGTCCGTTGGCGGGTGCAGACCGGTGATCACACGGGCGAGCGTCGACTTGCCGCAGCCCGATTCGCCGACTATGCCGAGGGTCGAGCCCTTTTTTACGGTGAACGAGACGTCGTTGACGGCCGAAAGTTTGGCCTTCTTGCCGTTATGGCTGACCGCGAACTGCTTGGATACGCCGAGCAGTTCCAGCAGTGGATATTCCTTGAACGCCGAGCGCTCTTCATCGGTAGCGACATCTGGCATGGCGTACTTCTCCTCTCAGAGACGGCTATCGGTTGCCTCGCGCAGCGCATCGCTGGCGAGGTTGAAGCAGACGGAGGTCAGGAAGATCATCAGACCGGGCAACATCACGTTCACCATGGCGATCGAGATCGAGTTGCGCATGGAGTTCAACATGAATCCCCACTCCGGCGCCGGTGGCAGGGAACCGAGGCCAAGGAAGGACAGACTGGCGGCGATGAGCATCGCGACCCCGACCAGTCCGGACGCGTAGACAATGATGTCGTTCATTACGTTCGGGATGATTTGAGACGTCGCGACCTTGATCCGCGAGGCACCGGACAGTTTCGCCGCCTCGACGAACTCCTTGGTGACCACCCGCCTCGTGGCTGATTCGGCGACTCGGGCCACCGGCGGGACGGACACGATCGTGACCGCGATCAACGCGTTCGCCATACCTGGGCCGAGTGAAGCGCTGACGGCGATGGCGAGCAGGACGGCTGGAAACGCGTACAGCATGTCCATTCCGCGCATCAGGACGGTCTGGACCTTGCCACCGAGCATTCCTGCCGTGACGCCGATCGCCGTGCCGATCAGCGTCGCGATAATCGTCGGAACGAACGCAGCGACGAGGGTAAGCCGACCGCCGTAGATCAACCGCGACAGCAGGTCCCTGCCCTGCTCATCGGTGCCGAGCAGGTAGCCCTCGCTGAACGGTGCGAGCAAGCGGTCGGCGGCGATACCCCGCAGGGGGTCGTACGGCGCGATCCAGGGGGCGAGGATGGCAGCGAGGGCAAGCAGGACGATGAATCCTGCCGCCGCCACACCCACCTTGTTCTCCAGGAACCGGCGACCGGTCTCCGCCCAGAACGACTGCGGCTTGGCGCCGTCGTCGACGGCCAGCCACTCCTGACGTAACCGCTCTGCTTCGGCCCGGTCCTGTTCGGAGACTGCGCTCGCGAAGTCGGCAGGAAGCCGACGAACCATCGTCTCGGTCATGTCAGGGTCCCCCTTACCCGTGGGTCGATCGCGGCCTGGATGATGTCCACGGCCAAGTTGATGAGCACGAACGCGAAGGCGATGATGAGGATCGTTCCTTGGATGACCGGCAGATCCCGCGAGGAGATCGCGTTGTAGGTCAGCGTCCCCATGCCCGGCCAACGGAAGATCGTCTCCACGACAACCGATCCGCCGAGCAGGTACCCGAATTGAACGCCTGAGGTGGTCAGGACCGGCGAGATCGCATTACGCATCACGTGTTTGCGGACCTCGTTTTCGCTGAGCCCTTTCGCTCGCAGCGTCTCGATGAAATCGGCCGACATGGTGTCGACGATTGCTGCCCGCATCACCCGAGCGGTAATACCTGCGGTCACCAGCGACCCGGTTGCGACCGGCAGGATGAGCGAGGAGATCGCTCCGCCGATCCCGTCCTCCATCCCGTTCCAGCCGCCGGCCGGCAGCAGCTGCAACTTCGAGGCGAAGACGCTCAGCAGCACCACGCCGAGGAAGAACGACGGGATACTCAGCCCCGCGAGGCTGAAGGTGGAGACGATCTTGTCTACCCACCCGCCGCGCCGAGTGCCGGCGATGAATCCCAGCAGTATCCCCAAGGCGACGCCGATGACCGCGGACACGATCGCGAGGATGAAGGTGTTCGCCCACGCCTGGCCGAGCAACTCGGAGACGTCGCGGTGACGCTGTTGGGAGAATCCGAGGTCGCCCTGGAGGATGTTGACGAGCCAGTCCCAGTACCGGATCGGCAACGGATCGTGAAGTCCGAGGCGTTCCTCTGCCGCGTACTTCTCCGCGTCGGTCATCTGATCGTTGATGAGGCCGCCGGCGGCGCTACCCGGTAGGACGTTCATCAGCAGGAAGCAGATGATGGAAACGCCGATCAGAATGGGAATCGAGTAGAGCAGCCGCCGTACGGCGAGGCGGAACATGTCAGTCCTCCACCGAGATCAGGGTGAAGTCGGTCCACCAGGAAAGCACCGGGATGAAGCCCTTCACCTCGGGAGCGAGTACCCGCAGGTTGAGGTCGTGCATCCAGTACAGGAAGTCCGCCTCGTCTAAGGCGATGTCGAGCCCCTGTCGGAAGTACTCGTGGGTCTGCTCGATGTCGGTGGTGGCCAAGCCCTTGTCCCAGAGTTCGTCGATCTCGGGGTTGCACATGCCGGCTGCGTTCGGGGTACCGGGCACCCGTTCGCACATCACCGTGGTGGTGTAGGTGGTCGGGAGCATTCCGGCGGCCGGGGAAGCCCACAGAATGTCGATGTCCTGCCATTGCGGGCTGTTGAGTCCCTCGATGCCCATGGTGAGCAACGTGTTCCACTCGACCGGCATGAGCTCGACGTCGACGCCGATATCGGCGAACTGCTGTTGGAGCGACTGCATCATCTCCGGCGGGTACATGTTGCCCGAACCGCCTTGTGGGTAGGCGAACACGAGGGGCTTGAGACCCTCGCCGCCGGGATAGCCCGCCTCAGCGAGCAGTTGCTCCGCCTTTGCCTTGTCGTAGCCGTAGCCTGGATTGTCCGGGACGAAGTCGGGGTGACCTTCATACACGTACTGCGATGCCGGGAAGCCAGCATCGTTGATGATCGCGGCGGTCGCCTCACGGTCGAGCGCGTAGTTCAACGCCTGACGCAGTTCGACGTTGTCCTTGAACGGCGCCCGGAACTCGTTGAACCGCGGCGAGATCGAATGCGGGTACTTCGCGAGAATGACGTTGGCGCCGCTGTCCTGCAGTTGTTGGATGGCGTCCGGGGCCGGCGCGTCGGCCCAGTTGACCTCGCCCGACTCGAACATCGAGAGCCGAGTGGCAGCCTCCGGGGCCGGGTAGAGGTAGATCTCCTCCAGCTTCGCCGGGCCATGCCAGTAGTCATCGTTGCGAACGAGCAAGGCGTGGTCGCCCGGTACGAGTTCCTCCAACGTGAACGGCCCCGTGCCGACGGGAGCCTTCGCGAAGTCTGCCCAGGTGCCGCCGCCATCGATGACCGCTTTGACGGCCGTCGGCGACGGAATGAACCAGGACAGTGCGTCGTAATTGAGCAGGCCGTACGGCATCGTGGTCTCAACGGTCACCGTGTAGTCGTCGACCTTCTTGTACCCGCCGGCCTTCACGTACTTGAATACGGCGGACCCGCGCGATGCCACGTCCGCATCGAAGTACTTGCCGTCAGGATCACCCTTGACCGTGTCCAGTTTGAAGATCACGGCATCAGCGTTGAACGGCGTTCCGTCGGTGAATTCAACGTCCTCGCGCAGTTTGAACGTCCAGACCGTACCGTCTTCGTTCGGCTCGACCGACTCGGCGAGGCTCGGCTGCGGCGTCGGCAGTTCCGTATCCTGGTCGAGGTTCAGGCGAGTGAGACCGTCGTAGAGGTTGTTCGAGACGAAGCGGAAGCCCTCGTAGCCGTTGTCCGGGTATGTGCCGGTGAATGGGATATCCGAGGCGGTCATCGCGATCTTCAGCACGCCGGGATCGCTCGATCCGCCACTGCCGGATGCGCCGCAGGCCGTCAGGGACATGCCCGCGACCAGTAGGCCTGCGACGAAGGTGACCGCCTTGCGCATGGACAATTTCATTGTTTGCTCTCCTTTAACGGACTGGTCGAACGTGCTAGTCGGTGGGCTGGCCGGGGGCGAAGACGCAGCGGCTCCAGTGGCCGTCGTCCTGGTGTTGCGCCTGCGGATATCCGGACCAGCAAGAGGCGCTCGCATATCGGCATCGAGGGGCGAACGCGCAGCCTGGTGGGATGCGCTGCAGCGACGGCGGCATCCCACCGATAGCCATCGGGCGGTCCGGCTGGCCGGCGCGAACGTTGGCTTCGATCAGCCCCTCGGTGTACGGATGCGCCGGTGAGTTGAGAACCTGCTCGGCGGTACCGAATTCGACGAAGCGCCCCGCGTACATGACCGCCACGTCGTCGGCGAGTTCCGCCGCGACACCCAAGTCGTGAGTTACCACCACGATGCTCATCTGGTTCTCGATCTGCAGCTGGCGGAACAACCGGATGATGCGGGCCTGAACGGTCACGTCGAGCGCGGTCGTGGGCTCATCGGCCAGCAGGACCTGCGGTCGGCCGGCAATCGCCATCGCGATCACGATGCGTTGCCGCATACCGCCGGACAGCTGGGACGGGTATGCCTTCAGCCGCGTCTGCGGTGATGGGATTTGCACGAGGTTGAGTAGGTCGAGCGCGCGGGCCGACCGCTCGCCCTTCGCCATATCCGGGTTTGCCTTGCCGATCGTCTCGATCAGCTGCTCACCGACGGTATATACCGGATCCAAGGCCGTAAGCGGGTCTTGGAAGACCATCGAGATGTCGCGACCACGGACCGACCGGCGCTCCTTTGCGCCGAGTGAGAGCAGGTCGCGGTCCCCCATGACGAGTTCGCCGGTGATCAGCGCGCTCGGCGGGTTGATCCCGATGATCGAGCGGAGCATCGCGCTCTTGCCCGAACCGGACTCGCCGATGACGGCGAGCGTCTTCGCGGGCTCGAGGGTGAACGAGACCCCGTTGACTGCGGAGGTCTCGCCGTGTCGCGTGCGGAAGGTCGTGGTCAGGTCCCGTACGTCGAGCGTGAACGAACTGGGCGGAGCCTGCGTTGTTGCCGTTTCGCGGGATTCCAGGAGTGTGCTCATTCGGTTGCACCAGACTTTCGAAGAGGTCTCATCTGTGGTCCTTCGACGTTGAAGGGGGAACGGAGCCGGGCTCCGAGATTTGCTGCCCGGCGTCGTTGCCGGTGGCTAACTTGGCGGCCAACCCCACGAGGTTGTGGGGCTTCAGCGGTGGACTCGCCGTGTGATGACTAAGAATCCCGGCCGGATGTTTCGCGTGACCTCGGCACCGATCAACGATGTGTTTCGCGGGTTTACGCGACCGAGATATCCCGTCTGACCTGCAGTTATGCGATCGGTGGTGAAACGCTCCGCGAGTGCTGTGCGGGCGGTTTGTGAGGCGAGACACGACGAGGAGGCCGCAATTCCACGGGTGCCGGCGCAATTTCGGCGAGCGTTCGGACTTGCCCGGCTATGCAATGTGGAGAAAACGCAACAATGCGTGGAAATAGTGCGCCCGAATAGCAGCGACAACGCGCAGCCGCACCGCGAACCGGCGCAACGGGGCCGCTCCGCTAGAGAATCCCAGGTGTTGAAGTCGCGCAAATGACGCGTTACCTGCGGGCACCTCGCACGAAATCCATGACGCCCAGTGTTGGTGGCGTCCGCCTGTTGGCGTCCCGACACGTTCGGGCCACAGTCCCCGCATGAAAGGAAAGCAGGAACTCATGACCGATATCCGTCACACCGTCACCACGTTGCTCGCGCAAGCGAAGATCAGCCCGACTCCCGAGGAGGTCGACCACCTCATCGATGCCTACGAGGAGAACCGCGCTGGCATCGAGAAGCTGTACGGAGTACCAGGGGTCCGCTACGAGGAGCCCGCAGTTACCTTCGATCCGCGACAGGGCTGATGCACATGACCTCACCGATGAACGAAACTCCGTCCACGATCGCCCAAGCAGCCGCAGCCTTACGGGCCGGAACAACTACCGCGACCGAACTCGCGCAGGTCTCGATCGCCCGCGCCGATGCACTCGACGACAAGGTCGGCATCTACATCAAGCGCTTCGACGAGAAACTGCTCGAGGCAGCAACTGCGATCGACACAGACCTGGCCAGCGGTAAAGAACTCGGCCCACTCGCGGGAATCCCGCTCGGCATAAAGGACATCATCACCACCATCGAGGCACCCACCACCGGACAGTCACTCGTACAGGACTTGTCCTGGGGTCCGGGCATAGGCGACGCCGTCGTCGTCCAGCGACTCCGCGCGGCGGGTGCGTTGATCACCGGTAAGACGACCACCATGGAGTTCGCCATGGGTCTACCGGATCCGGCCAAGCCATTTCCCATCTGCCGTAATCCCTGGGATCTGGACACATGGGCCGGTGGCTCATCCTCCGGCACCGGTTCCGGTATTGCCGCCGGCGTCATTCTGGGCGGGCTGGGCACCGACACCGGCGGATCCATCCGCAATCCGGCTGCGTTCTGCTCGGTGACCGGCCTCATGCCCACCGCCGGTCGAGTCCCGAAGTCGGGGTGTCTGCCGCTGGGATACTCGCTGGATCACATCGGACCGTTGGCACGATCGGCCGAGGACTGCGCCATCATGCTCAATGCCCTCGCCGGGTACGACGACTCGGACGCCACCGCCATCGACGTACCGACCGAGGACTACACCGCCGCCCTCAGCGGTGACCTCAGCGGGCTCACCATCGGCGTCGACCGAACCTCCGGCCGCCCCGCCGACATCGTCGACGCCGCGCTCGACCCGCTGTTGGATGACGCCATCGCGGTACTCCTCGCACGTGGCGCAACGGTCGTGGACGTCGCACTCCCCTTCTACGACGAGGCCGCGGCCGTACTCAGCGCGATCAACTCCGGAGAGTACGGCGCATTCCACCGACCTGACGCACAGAGCCAGTTCGAGAACTTCGTCGCGAGTTTCCGAATGGCATTGGGACGCGGCACATTCGTCTCGGCCGCCGACTACGTCCAGGCGCAGCGCGTGCGACGGGTGATTGTCAAAGCCGTCAACACCGACGTCTTCAGCAAGGTCGATCTGGTCCTCTCGCCCACGGCGTGGGTCGGCGCCACACCCCTCGAGGCGCTGATCGAGAAGCCGTGGCAGCGTCCGCTACACGGCAACACCAGCTATTGGGACGTGACGGGCCACCCGGCGATCGCCGTTCCGATGGGATTCAACGCCGACGGTCTACCGCTGTCGTTCCAACTCATCGCCAAGCCGTTTGCCGAGGCGACCGCGCTCGCCGGAGCGTACGCCTACCAGCAGGAGACCGACTTCCATCTCGCCGTACCACCGCTGGCCGGCTAACTAGTCGCAGTAATTCTGATGCGCGGTGATCGAGGCGTTGTTCGACGCCCGATCACCGCGCATCATTACCTTCATCTGCGCCACGGTTCATCGCGTGCGAGCAGATTCAACGGCAAGCTCGACGCCCACGACAGCTGGGTCCTCGGGGACTCGCCTGGTCAGTGGGACCACGCACAGGGCCGCGACAGCGAGTGCGGCGAACGCGACCGCGAGGGTGCGACCCGGATCAGCGGACTGAGCGGCGACAGCGGTTGCCACCGAGATCGCCGCTATTCCGCCGATCTGCCGAAACATTCCGCGAAGACCCGAGACGGCGGCGATCTGGTCCGGCGCCAAATGCAGGGTCGCGTTGTTGGCAGCCGGCATCGCCACACCCATGCCGATACCGGTGATGCCGGCGGCGATACTCAGCCACAGGTACGGCGTCACGCCCGCGGCGGGGTATACGGCGATCAGGCATAGTCCTGCGGCCACAATGATGATTCCGGCGGCTATCGGGCGCCGATAACCGGTTCGGTGCAGCAGCAACACCGCGATTCCAGTCACCGACACCATCCCGATCGCGCGCAGTGACAGCAGCGAGCCCGACTCGAGAGCGCCGAGTCCGTAACGGTCCTGCGCGTACAGCGGGAGCAGCGCGGTCGTACCGATGGCGAAGGCACCGAAGAGCACGTTGACCAGGTTCATCGTCGCGAACCCGCGTCCCGCCAGTAGCCGAGGAGGGACGAACGGATGCGGAAAGTTCCGAGTGTGGCGGGCGAACCAGAGGGCTGCCAGCGCTGCGGTGACGAGCGGCGCCAGGAAGCCGACGCTGAGCAGTTCGACACCATTGCCGACCATCGTGATCGCGAGCATGCCGCAGAGCAACATCGTCGCCAGTTGAAGGGCACCGATGACATCGAGTGGCTGGCCGGTCCTGGTCGTCGTCTTCGGCAAGAAGATGATGCCAAGGATCAGGGAGGCGATCATCAGCGGCAGGTTGCAGATGAAGATCGCACGCCACGACCACAGGTGGACGACGACGCCACCGATCACCGGGCCGAGCACCGAACCGATCGAGAAGATACTGGTGAACAGCCCTAGTGCCTTCGCCCGTCCGGCACCGAATGTCGCGGCCACGATTGCGGTGCCGGTCGGCATGAACGCGCCGCCGCCGACTGCCTGGATGGTGCGCAGAGCAACCAGGGTGTAGATCGTCGGTGCCAGTCCACACAAGATCGCCATGACGATGTACAGCGACGCTGCGCCGATGAAGACGCGGCGCGGGCCATATATATCCGCGATCTTGCCCGCGATAGGCATGACCACAACCTGGGCCAGGTTATAACCGGTGATCGTCCATGCGCCCCATGTGATCGGCGCGTCGAGATCCTCCTGGATTTGTGAGAGCGCGGTCGCAACGATCGTGGCATCGATGGATGCCGACGCCAGCGACATGGCAACGATGGTGAAGATCAGTTTCCGACGGGGATGCGCGGCGTCCGTCAGGCCGGTGCTTACGGGGGAACCATGAGTGGGCGGACTGGACACTTGGTGCCGCGAGGAGGACTTCACGCCAGAAGGTTAGCCGGGCAAAATTTCGTCTATTTTGCGCCGACTTTGCGCGACATCATGATCACGCGCACCGCCAGTGCAGCAGGCGCTACGCGGGTTGTACGCCGGTGCGCGCGCTGCGGTGCGTTTCGTCGACGGGCAGACGTCGGACTAGCGTGACGTGATGGCGGACGAGCAATTGAACGTGTTTGGTTAGACGCATCGGGCTCCACGTCGACCATCCTGCGTTCAGGATGCTCCCGAGCCGCGCTGGTTTCTGTGCGCCCGAGTCCTGGTGCTCAGTTGAATCGCTGGAGGTACTCGACTGTTCGTCGTTCGGCCGCTAGCGGCGACCCAGCAAACCCCGCACTGCTGAGGTTCTGCGCCATTTGCTTCTCGTTCACGTCCGTGTCCCTCTCCAGCAATGACAATTCATGGGCTGCACCTCCCGTGAGGTGGACGAGTTCGCGCATCGCGCGCCATTCCGATTGCCATCGTCCGGCCGAGCGATCGGGCTCCTGCACCCCCGCCGCGGCAACGTTCGCCAACAGCCCGGGAGCCATCGTGGCCGCCGAGCGAATCGAGATCGCCGCTGCTGAATTACGCTTGGGCGGCATCGGCGATGACGTACTCCGACCCGACTGATCCTCATCGCCGATCACCACCTCGTCCACCTCGTGCGAGGCCATCGCTGCGACGTCCGTGGCAATCTTGGCGCATGCGTTGATCGTCTGGACGCACGCGGAGGCCACCTGCAGTACACGTGAGCGATCGTTATGCCACGACGTACGTGGCGCCTCTAACTCCAAGACCTCCGCCACATCGGCGACGAGACCGCGCGGATGAGGTCCCATGTCTGCTAGGTCGTCCGTCGGTCCGCCCAGTTGCACGGCCAGAGATTCCCGCGCCCGCCCTAACTCGGACACGGTATGCTCCAGACCCTCGATCCACTGACATACCTGCCAGCCGTATGTCGTCGGGGCCGCCGGTCGTCCCGGGAGGCGTGCCAGCATCGGAGTAGCTGCGTGCCGTTCGGCAACGCGCGACAACCGACCAATCACCGTGGCGATGCGCGGCCCGATCACGTCGAGGGCTCTCCCGTGCATCATCGAGAACGCCGTATCAATGCAATCCTGGCTGGACAGTCCGTGGTGCACGAGACCGGCGAGGGCCGGAGTCACGGCCGCTCTGATCGCCTCAACGACCGCAATAACAGGAGTCGCGGCTTGCTCAGCGCGTGAGCCGATCCGTAACGAGCCCATATCGATGCTCGCAGTGGCATCCTCAATTAGGTTGGCCGCTTCCTGAGGAATAATCCCGTGATTCGCCTGTGCGGCCATGACTACGGCCTCGAACGTAATTACGGCACGCACGAAAGCGCCATCGGTGAGTTCCCGATCAACCTCGGCGTCGCCCGACATCGAGTCGAAGATTCCGCCGGATGGGAATTGCCCGGGCAGTCCTGAAACGTGATTATGACTAGAAGTCACCGACTATCGTCTCCTTCGGCATTGCAGCCATTCGTCGGTAGGCGTACATGTCCGGCGTCCTGCGCGAGCCTTATCGGCATAGTCCGATCGCCGATCTGCCCATCCCGTGTTTCAGCGGAACCAAGAAGGTTGTGGATCAGCCCACCGCTCGACGGCCGGCGAAGGCACGCCCCAACGTGACCTCATCGGCGTACTCCAGGTCGCCGCCGACTGGCAGCCCGCTGGCTAGCCGAGTCACGCGCAGACCCATCGGAGCCAGCATCCGCACCAAATAGGTCGCTGTCGCTTCGCCTTCGAGGTTGGGGTCCGTGGCGATGATGATCTCTTCGATCGAGGGGCTCTGTAGTCTCGCCATCAACTCGCTCATCCGCAACTGGTCGGGACCGACGCCGTTCACCGGATCGATCGCTCCGCCCAGCACGTGGTAGCGGCCACGGAACTCATGAGTGCGTTCGATTGCCGCGACGTCTTTCGATTCCTCGACAACGCAAATGACATTCTCGGACCGTTTCGGGTCACGACAGATACGGCACACGTCCTCTTCGCTGACGTTTCCGCAAGTAATGCAGAAGCGCACCTCATCCTTCACCCGCCGCAACGCGTCCATCAATTCGACGATCTGTTCACCGTCGACCGTGAGCAGGTGAAAGGCGATCCGTTGTGCACTTTTAGGCCCGACGCCCGGCAGTCGGCCGAGCTCGTCGATCAACTGCTGGACGGCGCCCTCGAAGGCCACTTACAGGCCTGGGAGGCCGAGGCCGCCCATGCCGCCGGTGAGGCCGCCCATCTTCTGCTGCGTAAGTTCGGCAGCCCGCGCGGTCGCGTCTCGAACCGCTGCCACGACGAGATCCTGCAGCGATTCGACGTCCTCGGGGTCGACAACCGTAGGATCAATCTCCACACCGACGATGTCCGACGTACCGGTCATCTGGACTTTCACCAGGCCGCCACCGGCGGACCCTTCGACCTTCGCCTGCGCCAGTTCTTCCTGCGCCCGCGCCAAGCCTTCCTGCATCTGCTGGGCCTGCTGCAGAATCGCGCCCATGTCGGGCATGCCTTCGGGCTGCATGTGGTCTCCTCCGCGTCTGGTGTGGGGCGGCTTCTAGGGTAGTCGTTCGGCAGCGCTCGCGGACGCGGTGCTACCTACTGCTCAACGATCTCTTCGGCACCGAGTTCATCGCGAAGCAGGTTCACCGCCGCCTGGCCCGGATCGAGCCCAGCGCGCGGGTCCGTCACCGATTCATCCTCGGGATCTGCGGAGTAGTCGTCTTCGTCATCCGCCGGCGGCGCATCAGGACTTTCAGCGTCCGCCCCGCCCGCGCCTTGCGGCGGCGCGCCATCAGTTACCTGAATCGCCCACGTAACCCCGAGTACGTCGTGCAAGGCGCCCTTCAGCGCGTCGTGCTGCTGGGAGAGACGTCGTACCAACGCCGGTGGCGTCGTGATGATGAGTGTGTTTTCGCGTACGGAGACAGGCGTCGCGGCCTCGACCAGCGCGGCTCCGGCGCGACTGCTGCGTTTGACGACATCGACGACTACACGCCACTGACGTCGTACTTCGGCCACATCGAATGCGCCGGACCCGGCGGACGCCGGTGCCGGTGGCGTTGTTTGCGGAGCGGATGCCGCTGTATCCGATGCGGGAACCGAGGCCGCTAGGGCGGACGCGGTTCGCTCAGACACAACGGGCGGCACCGGAGGCCGTTCCGGCTCCGTGCGATCGGTCGCTGCGGACTGTACGGCGGGGCCAGCGGTTTCCGATCCGCCCGTCGACGGCGCTACGGCGACCTCCCTCGACTGCTCGGCGACGTCCCGCACCGAGTTGGACGAGTCCGGTGCGGCAGTCTCGGTGGCCTTGAAATCGGATTGCTCCGCGGGCGAGTCGGCGTCGTCGCCACTCGCTACGGGTTGCTGCGAGCGACCCGATCCGGGCACCTTCACCTCCGGCCAGCCGGAGCCGGCAGCAGGCTCAGTCGCCGGCTGCGGCGACACCGCGGGAGCCGCCCCACCAGTGGGCTGTGCACCGCGTGGGTCGCGGGCGACCGGGCGCGATTCCTGCCGAGGCGACGACGGCCGTTCGGCCGGTTGCTCTGCACGACGGGTACCGCTTCGCGGTGCCGGACCAGGGTCGTTGCCAGGTTCGGCCTGGGCAGTCTGAGAACGCTCTGGATCGAGTTGCGTGTCGCCCGGGTCGCGTCGCTTCGCGGCGTCGGCGCGCGAGGGATCGGGCTGTGCTGTTTCGTCCCGCGATGCGGAGTTCGGTGGCACGCTCACCGAATCGCTGGGCTCCGAGCCAGCGCCGGACGGCGTGCCGGCGGAACTCGGCGCCTGATGACCGGACGCTGGAATCTCACTGCTGGGCTCGGGGCCCTGCGGCGTCGGCGCGCGCCCAGCGGCGAGTTCGGCTTCGGCTCGCTGACGCGGAGTCAAACCGTCGGCAGATGCGGCCACTCGCACCCGGCCCCTTGGGGAATCGCCTGCTGACCCGCTGCCTGGGGTCGGCACACCGCCGATCTCCATCCGGCGTTCCAGCCGTTCGATCCGCTGGGTCATCGACGCCGCGTCATCGCCGACCGCAGGCAGCAGCATCCGCGCACAGATCAGCTCGAGGCCCAACCGCGGCGCCGTCGTACCGCGCATTTCGGTGAGTCCGACGTGCACGATGTCCGCGAGTCGCGAGAGTGTCGACAGGCCTAGCCGACTGGCCTGATCGACCAACCGCTCGAGGTGGTCGACGGGCGCGTCGATGAGGCCTTTCTCGCCAGCGTCTGGCACTGCTGCGATCAGAATCAGATCGCGCAGCCGATCGAGTAGGTCTGCGCCGAACCGTCTCGGATCGTGTCCCGCATCAATGAGACGGTTCACCGTCCCGAACACGGTCGCGCCGTCCGCCACGCCGACCGCTTCGACCATGTCATCTAGCAGCGCCGCATCGGTTACCCCAAGCAGCGCTAGCGCTTCTTCGTACGTGATGCCGTCCGGCCCGGCGCCGGCAATGAGTTGATCCAGCAATGACTGCGAATCGCGCACCGAACCACCGCCGGCGCGAACCACGAGCGGCAGGACGGCGGCGCCTACCTGAACGCCCTCTGCCGCGCAGTTGCGCTCAAGCAGGTCACGCATCGCGGCCGGCGGCACCAGACGGAACGGGTAGTGGTGGGTGCGAGAACGGATCGTCGCGAGCACCTTGTCCGGCTCGGTGGTCGCGAAGATGAACACAACCGACTCCGGCGGCTCCTCGACGACCTTCAGCAGCGCATTGAAGCCTTGATTCGAGACCATGTGGGCCTCGTCAATGATGTAGATCTTGTAGCGGCTCTGCACCGGAAGTTGGAATGCGCGCTCACGTAGTTCGCGAGCATCATCGACGCCGCCGTGCGACGCGGCATCGATTTCGATCACGTCGATATTGCCGGCGCCGTCCGGGGCGAGATCGATACAGGACTGGCAGGCACCGCATGGGTGCGAGGTCGGGCCCTGCTCACAGTTCAGCGAGCGAGCGAGAATGCGTGCCGACGACGTCTTTCCGCACCCGCGTGGTCCGGAAAAGAGATAGGCGTGGTTGATGCGGCCGGAGTCGACCGCGGTCATCAGCGGGCCGGTGACATGCTCCTGTCCGACCACCTCCGCGAACGTCGCCGGGCGGTACTTCCGGTAGAGCGCTAGCGCCATCTCTCACCTCTGATCAGCCTCGTCCGTCCCCGCGAGCCTAGTCGGTGGCTCGGACAACGCGCGGGCGTGGCGGGCGGTTGGGCGCAGCGGCCGACGCGGCACTGAGCTGCTACACGAAGGGACCCCTCGCGCACCCGCCAGAGCCCGCTTATCCTTGCTGCCTTCCGGCCCTGGGGAGGTTCACAGGGTGACGCCACACGAGGGGTCGATCAGCAATAGTACGCGAGTGCAGCCACGCCCGCCTCAGCAAGGGCCGTTACCTTTCCCACGGCTGTCGCAACGCAACATCACCGAACGCATTCAGTGAGGCCAGGCCGGACGCCGCCTACTTTCCCCACTCGCCGGGCGGGCCTATGACCAACAGCACCGACACGATCGCGACAACGATGACGACCACCAGAATCGCGAACGGCACCGGATTGCGCAGACCCCAGCGCAACGCACGGTCGATCACTGACCCGTCGCGTGGATCATCACTCGCCTCGGTACGCCACCCACCGGTCAACAGCCCGCGGCGCTCCAGCGAGCGATCCAGTGGCAGCGTCCCAAAGGGCACGATAGCCATCGCGACTGCACCAACGATGCGAGCGAGCGGCCAGCGCTGATTCAGCCCGACAATCAACGCAGTTGCGGCATATGCGACGAACGCGGTCCCGTGGATCAACCCGAATGGAAACACCAGCGCGTCGAAGTCGAAGACGTACTTGCCAACCATGCCGATAATCAGCAACGCCCAGGTGATCATTTCGGCGACCGAGACGATGCGGTATGCGCGTTGCGGGCTGAAGGCAGTCTGGGGCGGCACGGTGGTCGTCACCCCTACAGGTTATGCGGCGTACGACGGAATGGCCCGCCGCGGGAATAGATGTCGCTCACCCAGCCGTGGCCTACCCGCCACTAGACGTTTGGCAGGATGTCAGCATTCCGATCCCTGCGCCATTGGAGAATCCCGTGAGCCTCAAGCCGCGCGCCGCCGCACCCGCCCCGACCGACCTGCTTGGCCTCACCGAGCAGTTGGACGCCGAAGAACTAGCGATCCGCAGCACCGTTCGGACCTGGGTAGAAGACCGGATCACCCCGTACGCCGGCCAATGGTTCGAAGACGGCGTGTTCCCCGAGGACCTCATTCCTGAGATCGGCGAGATGGGCCTCCTCGGTATGCACCTCGAGGGCTACGACTGCGCTGGTCTCAACGCGACGAACTACGGATTGGCGTGCCTGGAGCTAGAAGCCGGAGACTCGGGTCTGCGCTCGTTTGTATCGGTACAAGGTTCGCTGGCGATGTTTCCGATCTGGGCGTACGGCTCCGAAGAGCAGAAACAGCAGTGGCTGCCCGATATGGCCGCCGGGCGCGCGATCGGTTGCTTCGGGCTGACCGAACCCGACCACGGCTCCGATCCGGCACATATGGCTACCCGAGCCGTCCGCGATGGCTCCGACTGGGTGATCAACGGCTCGAAGATGTGGATCACCAACGGACCGATCGCGCACGTCGCGGTCGTGTGGGCGATGACCGACGAAGGAATCCGCGGGTTCATCGTACCGACCGACACGAAGGGATTCACCGCCAACGAGGTCAAGCACAAGGGTTCGCTGCGGATGAGCAAGACCGGCGAATTGGTGTTCGACAACATGCGGCTTCCGGCCGACGCCGTACTCCCCGAAGTCACGGGCCTGCGCGGACCGCTCTCGTGCCTGAGCGAAGCACGGTTCGGCATCTTGTTCGGCGCTCTCGGTGCCGGCCGCTCGTGCTTCGAAACCGCGTTGGACTACTCGAAGTCTCGGGTACAGTTCGGCCGCCCGATCGGTGGATTCCAGTTGACGCAGCAAAAGTTGGCCGGAATGGCAATGGACCTCGCCAAGGGCGAACTGCTCGCGCTACACCTCGGTCGGCTCAAGGATTCCGAGCGTGGCCTCGCAGCGGAGCAGGTCTCCTTCGGCAAGTTGAACAACGTCCGGGTCGCGATCGATGCGGCCCGCACCTCCCGCACGATCCTCGGCGGTAACGGCATCAGCCATGAGTACCCGATTATGCGGCACTCTGCGAATCTGGAATCGGTGCTGACCTACGAAGGCACCGAGGAAGTACACACCTTGGTGCTTGGCCAGTTGCTCACCGGCCAGAGCGCGTTCGCGAATTAGCCAGTTCACAAGTTGCACCACGGCGAACTTGAGCAGCGCCGATGGCCGCCAGCCAGCATCCAGCACACCGCTGCCCCGTAGGCAACGAAGCGGTGGGCAATACCCCTCGTTGATGAGGGATACCACCCACCGCGTCCGGTGAGTCGCTATTTACGCGGGGACGGCGTACGGCAGGGGCTCGCCGCCTTCAGGAGCGGCAAATCGGATCTGCAGCGGCAGTCCGACCTTCAGGTCTCCGGTGGAGACATCCTGCAATTGCATACGGATCCACGGGCCCTCGTCGAGCTCGACGATCGCGACCGGTAACTCGGACTGACCCCGTCGGTTGATCACGGCGTACGACGCGAGCGTCGCACGACCAGAGGCCTCCGACCAGCTGAGCTCGGTGCTCTGGCAGCGCGGGCAGGTACTGATCTGCGGCGCGAAAAGGTGGCCCTGCGGACACTGGTGCACCAGCAGTCGGCCTTCAGCAGCGGCGTCAAAGAACGCAGCCGATGCGTCGTCTCGCTGCACGGGCAGCATGTTCTCGGCGGACATCACGCCTCCTTAGGGTGCGGGCTGAGGATCAGGGTCGCATGGTGTTGCAGGACGCCACCGTTGCCGGAGACCAGGATGTAGTCGTTATCGGCAACCTGGCGTTCACCGCCCTCGCCGCGGCCCTGGATGACCGCTTCGCTCAGCGGAGTCATCCCCCACATGTAGTAACCGGAGAGCTGACCGCCGCCGGTGTTGGTCGGCAACGAACCGCCCGGGGCCAAGGCGCCTGACTCGGCGAGCGCGCCACCCTCACCCTTCGCACAGAAACCGTAGTCCTCGAGGGTGATCAGCGTCGTGTACGTGTAGCAGTCGTAGATTTCCCGGACGCCGATCTGATCAACCGTGACGCCAGCCATCTTGAAGGCTCGCTCGCCGGAGAGTTTCGCACCGCTGACCAGCCCGAACTCGGAGTCGCGCTCATCGATATAGCCAGGGTGGCACTGCGCGCCGCCGTGGAGGTACACCGGGGGCTTGGCCAGATCGCGCGCCTTCTCGCCTGAGGTGACGATGACCGCGATCGCCCCGTTGCTGACCAGGCAGCAGTCGAACAAGTGCAGCGGATCGACGATATAGCGGGATTCCTGATGATCCTCCATCGTCAGCGGAGTGCGCATCTGCGCGATCGGGTTCAGTTCGGCCCATTTGCGCGTGCTGATCGCGATATGCCCGAACTGTTCGCTGGTGGTGCCATATTTGTCCATGTGCCGGCGAGCGGCCAGGGCGTACCCCACGTTCGGTCCGAGCAGCCCGCCACCGGCCGGCATCCCGAGGAATCCGGGATGCAGGCGGTTCTTCGGGTCGGAGTAGGTCGCTCCGGCGCGCTTTCCTTCGGTGAGCGGCACATCGGAGAACACGCAGGCGACCGCGGTCGCCTGCCCGGACGCGACGGCTGCCGCGGCCTGCATCACCATTACGCCGGCCGAAGATCCGTACGCTTGGATCTCGGAGAGCACCGAGAGATTCCGCAGCCCAAGGTCCGCGGCCAGCGGCATGCCAACGGCCCGGGTGAGTCCGTAGTTCACCAGCAGACCGTCGATATCGCTGACCTTGAGCCCGGCGTCAGCGGCAGCCTTTCCGATCGCTTCGACGGCGAACTGGGTACCTGTTCGCCCGTACACCTTCCCCATGTCGGTCATCCCGAGACCGACGATGGCGGCATCAAGTTTCGTCATGTTCGCGATTCTGCCTTATCGGATGATCGATACTTAGCGTGGCTCATCAATTAGTCGCGATACGTACATGCAGCGCCGACGAACAACTGACGTTATCAACGCTTGGGACGGGCCCCGGCGGCGGTTAGGCGGGCCAGCCGCTCCTGTGGCAGCTGGCGCGGACACGTGCTGCACTTGGCTTCCGCCGGCACCCGATAAAGCAGGCAACATGACCCCCGTCGCAGATGCGACTCGCCCGTCGGTGTCGTGGTCAGCCGTGGTGCGGGCAGCGTCACGCCCAGGGCACGACCCATTTGAGAAATCAACCGGTCCGCACTGGTCAGGACCTCCGCCGTACGACCGGTGAGCTGACCGGCCCACAACAGCCGACCCACGATCGCATCGACCGCGAACGACCAGAGCCGACGTTCTCCCTTACCGATGATCGCGGCGAGTACGTCGATTACCTGCGCTAGCGAATTTCCTAGCAGTGCAGCGACATCAGCAATCGGCTCCGGGCCGATCGAGACCGATCGTGATCCGGGAATCCTGCTGTCCGGGCGATGGAACAGCCGCGTGTCCTCAAGTCGTGGCGATAGCGCGCGACCAGTGACGTACCAACTCGTCACTGCAGGCATCACCAGCCAGGTACTGGCCGAGTACCACCAAAGCGTGCCGAGCACGAACCTGTCATCGATTCCCCAGATATCGCCGCGAAGCCGGATCTGCTCCTGTATCCAGTCGGAATCCAGACACCACGTCGCTGGGATCTCGACGGCAGGCGCCGCCCTTACCAGCGTGTCGGTCGGCAGCACCCTAAGCAATTCAGCCCATAGTTCATCCGCGTGCCCGGTCATGCGCGAGCCACCTGATCTTCGCGTCGCGGCGCCGTACTCCCCGTCTGCTCCTCCACGGGCGCGTCCGCGTGCTCCTGCGTCAAGCTTCCGTCGGCCATTCGATAGATGCGGTCGCTCACGTAGCGCAGGAAGGCGATGTCGTGGCTGACAATGACTTGCGCGGTGCCGGATTCGCGCAGCCGATGTAGCAACTTTCCGATCTCCGTAGCCGTGGTGACATCCAGGCTTGAGGTCGGCTCGTCGGCGATCATCAGCGCCGGCTGCGCACAGATCACTCGCGCGATCGCGACACGCTGGCATTGTCCGACGGACAAGCCGCGTGGATACACATCCGGATCGATATCGCCGAGTCCGACGTCCGCGAGGACCTTTGCGGCGAGCTCACGACGCCGTGCGCGATGCGGCGGGCGTACGCCGTCGCGGCGCGCTGCCGCGGCAATCGGCTCAGTGATGGAGCGCCAGATCGGCCAGCGGGCATCGAGCGAGCCAACGGGATCCTGGAAGATCGGAAGCACGTTGCCGGGTTCGCCGGCGCGCGTCGCCGTGCCGGAATCCGGTTCCTCAATCCCGCCCAACAGTCTCAGCAGGGTCGACTTGCCGGAACCGGAACGGCCACAGATGCCGACTATCTCGCCGGGATGCACCGTCAGGTCGATGCCGGCTACCGCTGTGTGCACACCGCGACGGGTCACGTATCGCTTGGTTACCCGATCAAGGCGGGCAACGACACGATCCTGCAGTGCACTGTCATCCGGCGACACTGCTGGCTGAGCAGTCGCACGGATCTCCGCAGACTGCACAAGTTGCATCGTCCGCCGCGCCCGCGGTCGCGCCATCACGGCGCCCGACGCGCCCTCCTCCACTATTCGGCCGCCGTCCAGCACGATGATCCGGTCGGCATGCCGCGCGGCGAGGTCCAGGTCGTGCGTGACGAACAGCAACCCCTTCGAGGAACGCCGAAGCAGATGCATCATGTCGTCGGCAAGTTCGGCATCCAGCGCACTGGTGGGTTCGTCCGCGAGCGTGACCGACGGCTCCAGCAGTGCGGCCGCGACGATATCGGCACGTTGCAACATCCCGCCGGACCACTGATGCGGATACTGCGTCCACCGCTCCGACGCGTCGGGGATACCCGCCGAGCGCAGCGCGTCCAGTACGGCGACCTC
Source organism: Cumulibacter soli (assembly GCF_004382795.1). Taxonomy (NCBI): domain Bacteria; kingdom Bacillati; phylum Actinomycetota; class Actinomycetes; order Geodermatophilales; family Geodermatophilaceae; genus Cumulibacter; species Cumulibacter soli. Next base: position 391,558 of record NZ_SMSG01000004.1, read on the forward strand.
ACTGATCTCGACGCCCGCCGGTCGCAGCGGCTCAAGGATGTGGTGACGCACCGTCCGCAGCGGATCAAATGCCGAGTACGGATCCTGCGTGACGTAGCCGGCGCGGACGCGCGCCGCCGAGCGCTCCCGCTTTCGAAGCCCCGCCAGCGGTTGGCCGTCCAGCTCGATCGCTCCAGCGACGCGTGCGCCCGCTGGCAGCAGCCCCAGTACGGTCCGTAGCGTGCTGGTCTTACCGCAACCCGATTCGCCGACCAGCGCGACCACCTCGTCACAGCCGACCGTCAGACTCACTCCGTCGAGGGCACGGTAGCCGCCGCGATAGGTCACCGTCAGGTCCTCGATCCGCAACATGTCGCTCTTGTGGCTCATGTCGTCTCCCGAGTCCTGCGGCGGATCGCGTGGGCTGTCGAGGTCATGCGGTCTCCGCGATGTCGGCGCAATCGCGCAACGCGTCGCTGATCAACGTGACGCTCGCGACCGCGAGGATGAGCCCGACGCCCGGCCCAATCAACAGCCAGGGCGCAACCGTGAGGTCGAGGCGACTCTCATTGAGCATGCTGCCCCATTCGGCTGTCGGTGGTTGTACCCCCAGTCCAAGGAAGGACAGGCCGGCGAGCGCGAGGATCGTTTCGCCGAAGCCGAGAGTCGCCGCGATCAGGGTGTGCGAGAAAACGCCAGGCAGCACGTGCGTCATCGCGATCCGCACGCCGCCGACGCCGGCCATTCGGGCCGCGACGACGTCCAGTCGGTGTCTCGCCCCCAAGGAAAGGGTCCGCGCCAGTTTGGTCAATCCGGCCCAGCCGGTCAGTGACATGGCGAGGATCAGGTTGCCGAATCCTGGGCCGAGTGCGCCGACGATAGCCAACGCGAGAATGAGCGACGGCAAGCCGAGCATGATGTCGCAAAGTCGGCACACGAGCGTGTCGTACCACCCACCGATCAGCCCAGAGGACACTCCGAGCACGAGTCCGATGGCCGTGGTGATAACGAAAACGATCACCGCGGCGTACGTCGAGACCCCTGCGGCGTGCACGGTCCGCGCGAACAGGTCACGGCCGTTACCGTCGGTACCAAGCCAATGCGCTGTGGACGGTGGCGCGAGTTGGTTGCGGTAATCGGTGGCATTCGGATCACCGACGAGCAGCGGTCCGATCAGCGCGATCGCGAACAACAACAGCAGCCCGATTGCGCCGACGCGGAAGCCGCCGTGGCGCCGCAGGCGGGCCCATAGTTTCGGTGCTAGCTCGCGTGCAGCACGCGGTTCATCGACGATATCGGCGATCTGGTTCACGGCCAGGCTCATCGACTCACCTCCAGTTCGCGACTTTCGGTCTGCTCGGTGCGGGCGGCATCGCGCAACGCTAGGCGTAGCTGGCGGCGGCTGAGCCCATGTCCACGCAGCCGCGGATCAATCACGGCAAGGAGTAGGTCGATGAGCAGGCTCACGATGACGTAGATGAGTACCGCCAGCATGGTGAACGTCGCGATGACCGGCTGGTCCCGGGCGTTGATCGCCTGCATCGTGTAGCCGCCGACACCAGGCCAGGTGAACACGCTTTCAGCGATCGGTGCCCCGCCGATCAACCCGGCCGCGCCCAGGGACACGACGGTCAGGAATGGGCCGGCGGCGTTCGGCAAGGCATGGGTGAACATGCGCCGCGTCGGACTGATGCCGCGCGCGCGACACACCTGCATATAGGCGGATGACTGCGCCTCCAGAATCGATGCGCGCAGAATCCTGGCCCAATAGCCGGCGGAACCGAGCGCGAGAGTGAAGGCCGGCCAGCCGACCGTCCCCCAGGTGCCGTCGCTGACGATCACACCTAGTCCCAACTGCAGCACCAGGACATTGAGGATGATCAGGCCGACGAGGAAGCCAGGGGCGATGACCAGGGCGAGCGATACGACACGCCCGACCCGGTCGGGCCAGCGGCGCGGTGCCGCGGCCGAAGCGATGCCGATCACGAGCGCCATCACGATGCCGATTACCAGAGCTGCAGCCGTCAACCGCAGGGTCGCCGGCAGTCGCGTCGCGAACTCGCTCATCACCGATCTACCGGATCGCCAGGACACCCCGAAGTCGCCCTGTAACGCAGTGCCCAGCCAATCTAAGTAGCGCCCGATCGGGTTGCCGTCCAGTCCGAGTTCGGCTCGCATCGCGGCGATCTGCGCCGCGTCTGGCTCGAGGATGCCGCGCGCTCGCAACACCCCACCAGCCGGATCTCCTGGCGCCAGCAAGAGCAGACTCCAGATGATCACGCTCGCGGCAAGCAGGGTGAGGACAGCGATCCCCACCCTGCGCGCGAGGGTTACCAGCATCGCTACGGCGTCGTTTCGAAACCGACCCAGAGGTTCGCCATCGGGATCTCGTAGTCCTGCCACGCGGGTCCCGCCACGATGCCAGGGATCCGCATGCCGAGCCAGCCCATGTAGGCGTTATCGGCGATCACGGTCTGTATTTCGCCGAGGACCGCATTGCGAGCCTCCGGGTCCATCGTGGTGGCGTACTCGTCGATCAGCGCATCGAGTTCCGGGTCCTTGATTCCACTGTGATTGCCGTCGCCATCGCTGGCGAACGTACTCTGCAGGGTCGTCGTTGGATCGCCCGAGAATGACGTCGTCCCGTTGCTGTGCGGGGCAAGCTGCCAGTTCACGTTCGGGTCCTGCTCGGCCTCATCAATGTCCGGGACCTGCTGAATCTCGACGGTGATACCAATGTCCCCGAGTTGAGCCTGCACGGCCAACGCCAGCGTTTCTGAATCTGGCTGCTGCGGGAACGTCAGCAGGTTCAGGACCAGCGGTTCACCGTCCTTGCTGCGGGTGCCATTCGCACCCTCGGCCCAGCCGGCATCATCCAGCAGCTGTTCAGCCTTGTCGAGATCCGTATCGAACATGTCCTGGTAGTACGGCGCCTGCGGCGAGTACATACCGTTCGAAACCTCGTACAGACCATTCATCACGTCGTCGGCGATCTCGTCGTAATCGATCGCCGCCAGCAGCGCCTGGCGCACGTCGCCGTCAGTCAGCACACCGGTCTTCTGATTCATTCGGAACTGGAAAGTTGGGCCCTTCGGCGTACCCGTGATCCAGTACGCATCGGTGCGGCCCTCGATGCTCTTGGCAGAGTCGGTCGGTGGGTACAACGCGAGGTCAGCTTCGCCGTTCTGCACGGCAAGAATGCGTGACTGCGCCTCTTCGATGAACTTGACCGTGACCGTCTCCAGCGGCGGCGTACCGCCCCAGTAGTCATCGTCGGCGCTCATCGTCATGGTCTGCGGATCGAGCGTGTCGACGACGTACGGGCCGGTGTAGATCTGCGCATCGTCGAGTTTGGCCACGTCTTCGTCCGCAGCCTCGTACGCGGCCAGGTCGAAAATGACGAACTTCGACTCGTCGGCGAGCAGGTACGGCAGATTCGGGGTCGGTTCCGCGGTGGTCACGGTGACCTCGCGTTCACCGGTCGCCTCGACCGTCGTCCCAGCCAACGGTTTAAGACCGGGGACGTTCTCCAGGTCATAGTTCATCACTGCGGCGAGCGCCTCGCCGTCGAGCGGATTCCCGTTCTGGAACGCGGTGCCCTCGTTCAGGGTCAACACCCAGGTGTGTTCGTCGACGTTCTGTAGATCTTGGAGCAGCCATGGCTCGGGCTCGGCGGCGAGTACGGGCCGCATCAGCAATTCGGCAGCGCCGAACTCGATGAACCAGAACCCGTTCGTCATCGGGTCTACGTCATCGATGGGGAAACTGGTCGCCAGCGTCAGCGACGTGGGGTCCTCGCCATCCTGCTGCCCGGGATCGCTCGTTCCGCACGCGGTCCCAGCCAGGACGAGTGCGACGGCGAGTGCCCCGGCGCTAAATCGACGAATTGAACGTACATACGGAACGCGCATGCGAGCCGCCTTTCCAGAACCTCGTGGAATGCATCGGATCGCTGCGATCGGTCTCCTGGCTCACAGAATCTCCGGCAGGTACGCCGAAGTCCGATTCGAACAGCCTTCCCGGATGTGGTTATCCAGTGACTTCCGGCGCAAGCGCGCCGATCGAGGTTCGAGTCAGTTCTGCTTACAGTGGCGAGGGCCGCTTCGGCATTGCACCGAATTCCCGTACACCGCAGCAAGTGAACAATAGCAGCGCTCACGGCGGACACCGCGGCCGCGGCCCATCTCACTATTACCTGGCGTGCGGTGCGGACACCAGTACCGGTAACCTTGTGTGTCGCGGCATCGCGCCGCGTGGAGGATTCGCCTAGAGGCCTATGGCGCTCGCTTGGAAAGCGGGTTGGGTTCACGCCCTCACGAGTTCGAATCTCGTATCCTCCGCCAACGGTTGTGGGTCGGGCACGAAGTGTCCGGCCCACAATCGTTTGTAGACGGCACAGTGATTCGAGGAGGAGCGCAGCGACGGGGTCTCGTATCCTCCGCCAGCTGTCACGGCTCCAGGTAGGTGGCAAGGTTCGTCAGCGACGACGTGATCCCTTCGGCGTGGTCACGTGCACGGACCCCGTCGGGGACATTCCGAGCCACCACCTCGACATCGGTCCCTTCCTCCACACTGCGCAGGTTCCACTCCATCTGCATGGTTCCCTGAAACGCTGCGTCATCGGAGTCGAAGTCAATCTCCTGCACGATGCGCTCACCGAGAACAATCTGTGAGATGCGAACGTCGGCCACGTCCGAGTCGACGGATGTCTTGCCGGGCGCACCTGACGCATCCTCGTACGTCAACACCAGCCGGTATGAGCCGCCCTCGCGCATATCGAACTGCTCGAACCGACCCTGCATCCCCTTCGGAGGCAGCCAGGTCTGCAGCGCATCACGACTGGCCAGCGCCGCGAACACCTCATCCCGGTCGACGTGAATGAGGAGACTGGCGCGATCGGTTCTTCCCATACCCCAACCCTAGGCGCGCCACCACCGGCCCCGCGACCTCGCGGGAGCCTGGCGTCTCCGCACATGGCTATGGGTCGGCTACGACGTGACCGGACCGGTATGTTCGGGACATGCGCCGAGCAGCCAGTGCCATCGCGGTACTCGCCTCGCTTGCCCTGCTGATATCTGGTTGCGGGGCCAGCGACGATCTTGACGTCGGCAGTGGCCATTCTGAGTCGCACAGTTCGCATGAATCGCACGAGCCACATAGTTCGCACGAATCAGCGCCGACGTCGGACGCCGAGGCCACGAGCGCGCAGACTCCTGCGATCGTCGATGAGTGTGCCGACCACCCGCTCGCGAGCCCCGCGTCCCCGGGAGAGGTGTTCTGCCATGCGTACTACGCGATGGAGTTGCTCGACGTCGCCTATGACGCGCCCGCCGAAGAAGCTGAACCTCATTGGCCGTACGAGGCAGCCGACGACCCGGTGTGGATGCTCGTCGAGTTCCGGGTGACCAGCCTGATCAGTGCGCCTGGACTGAGCACGGGTCAGGTGGTTCCGACCCTCACGGACACCACCGGTCAGATGGCGTCGGTCGGCGAAGTGGTCGGCGACTCCGCATCGATCCCGGACTATGAGTCAGACGAGTTCACAGCCGTGTACACGTTCGATCGATCCGAGACTGACCGCTCGAACGTGCTGCTGTGCACCACGTTTCTGATCTCCGTGGACAAGAGCATCGGGTGCACACACATCTGACACCCCTCGCAGGCGATACTTCAACGCGTACCCGACACGGGTTGAAACCATTGGAGCAGGATCAATGAGAGTGCTGATTCTCGGCGGCACCGCCGAAGCGCGTGGGCTGGCCGCGGCACTGGTCGACCTCGGCGTCCCGGTGATTTCCACATTGGCTGGCCGGGTACAGAATCCGCGGTTGCCTGCGGGCGAGGTCCGGATCGGCGGTTTCGGCGGTAGCAAAGGACTCGCCGCATTTCTGCAGACTGACGGCATCACCCATGTCATCGATGCCACCCATCCGTTCGCCCAGACGATGACTCGGCACGGCGCCGACGCCTCGGATGCCGCGGGCGTACCGTTCGTGCGGTACGCCCGGCCTGGATGGCGTGCCCGGCCGGACTCAGCATCATGGACGTGGGTTCGGTCCTACGATGAGGCTCGCACTGCCGCGCAGGAGCTTGGATCGCAACCATTCCTGACAACGGGCCGTCAGACGCTGCCTCATTTCCTCGAGCCGTGGGCGTCGCGTTCGGTGCTGGTCCGGGTAGTTGAGCCACTGTCATCGACCCCGCCCACGGCGTGGCGGGTACTCCTCGATCGGGGGCCGTACAGCGTTGATGGGGAACTGGCCGTGATGCGCCAGCACGAAGTCGATGTGCTGCTGACGAAGGATTCCGGCGGTTCTTACACCTCCGCGAAACTGGACGCCGCAGCGTCGTTGGGGGTACCGGTCGTGGTTGTGGGGCGTCCCGAGGCGCCCGCTGGGGTCCTCGAGGTTCCCACACTGCACGAGGCGCTGTCCGCGGTAGTCGGTTGACGCGTGTCGCAGTCTCTTTCGCCGTTGCCGCGTATGGCTTCTCGACGTCAGTGACCGGCCGTGACCCGTGCTACCGGCGGGCGAGGCGACGAACGACGATGCGCGAGATCACACAGACCGCGAGCGACGCGGCCGACAGACGACGGCCGAGTCGAGCGGCTCTATCAACGTCCGCGACGCGGACCGGCGCACCGTCGCCCAGCACGCCGCGGTCCTCGATCACCCCGCCGTACGTATTGCTGCCACCGAGGCGGACTCCGAGCGTCGCGGCGTACGCCGCCTCTATCCGCCCGCCGTTGGGACTGGGGTGCTGCCGTGCGTCGCGTCGCACGACGGCCAGCACCTCCCGAGGCCGCCCGGACAATAGGGCCGTCAGGCCCGCGGCCAGCCGCGCGGGAACGAAATTTGCCGCGTCATCCACTCGAGCCGCGGCCCAGCCGAATCGCGCCCAGCGCGGCGAGCGATAACCAACCATCGCATCAAGGGTGTTGATCGCGCGATATCCAAGTAATCCGGGCACGCCCGCTGCAGCACCCCACACCAGCGGAGCGACGACCGCGTCCGACGTGTTCTCCGCGAGCGATTCCACGCACGCTCGCGCGAGCTCATCGCCACTCAGGTTGCTCGGGTCACGTCCCACGAGTGACCGCACTCGACGACGCGCCGTGCTGAGATCGTCGCCTTGGACGCTGTGAGCCACCGCGCGCGCCTCGCTTTCCAGGGTCCGCCCGCCGAGTACCGCCCAGGTCGCAGCGGCAGTAACGCCCGCTCTAAGCCACACCGGCCCCCGGTACAGGGCGGCGCCGAGGGCGGTTGCGCCGCCGACTAGTACCGCCTCGTACGCCGCACCATTGATCTTGGAATCGCGATACAGCGGGCGTTGTAGCGCCGCCGCTACCCGCCCAAACCCGGCCACGGGATGGCCGCGTTGTGGGTCGCCGAGCAGTCGGTCAGCGGTGAAGCCTGCCAGCAACCCGATGCTCACCGCATCGAGGGTCCGCGCACGCTGCGGCGGACCGGCTCCGAACGCGGCACCTAGCCGAACTCGAGCGCGAGTTGACGCTGCGGGACGAGTGCGGCGAAAGCTCATCGCGCGAGCGCGGACACGACCGGACCGATGACGGTCACCGCGGGCGCACCCACCCCTGCGTCGGACGCCGTCCGGTCGATCTCGCTCAGCGTGGAGGTGACCGATCGTTGGCTCGGCATGCTCGCGTCGGCGATGCACGCCGCGGGAGTGTGCTCCGGCATTCCCGCGGCGATCAGGGTCTTGGCAATGGCGTCGAGTACCGCCACACCCATCAGCACCACGATCGTCAGGCCCGATCGCGCCAACGCTCCCCAATCGACCGTATTACGTGGATCGTCGGGAGCGACGTGCCCAGACACGACGATAAATCCTTGGGTAAGGGAGCGATGCGTCACCGGCACACCGATCAATTCGGCCGCGGCGATAGACGAACTAACACCAGGTATCGACCGCACCGGCACGCCTGCAGCGACGCACGCGTTCCACTCCTCGCCACCGCGGCCGAATACGAAACTGTCCCCGCCCTTGAGCCGGGTCACTCGAAGCCCTGCACGCGCACGCGTTACCAGCAACTCGTTGATGGCTTCCTGCGGCGTGAACTCGCCTCGCGGGATCTTGCCGACATGAATCACCTCGGCGTCCGGCTTGGCTCGCGACAGCGCACCCAACGGTGCTAGCCGGTCGCAGACAATGACGTCGGCCTCGGCGATCGCCTGCATACCGGCGATGGTGAGCAATCCCTGATCACCCGGTCCACCTCCGACGAGCGTGACCGCGCCGCCGTCATCGGCCGCGGGCCGGACAGCTTCGGCGCGTGGTCGGTCGCGCAGTACGACGTCGTACTGCAGCGGGTCGGCATCGGTCACCAGATCGATGAGCTCGCGGGAGGCGATGTCCCGAAGTGTCGCGTCTGGCTCGGTCGCCATGACGCTCACCTGGGCACCTGCATCGAGTAGGGCATGCACTCGCTCCGCGACACCGGCAGCGGGGGCGTGCAGGAGTACTTTGCAGCCATCTAAGGAAAAGGGCATGCTCACGCGAGGCTCTCCGAGCTAGTGATTCGTTCCAATGTTTCCAGCAGCCGAGCGGTGGCCGCAGGTTCTCTGACCGCGATGCGCACCCACGATCCGTCGAGTCCGGGGAAGCTATCGCAGCTGCGGACTGCGATTCCAGCCTCGCGTAGCGCGCGATGGGCACCGATGCCGACCCGGACCAGCACGAACGGCGCGTGTCCGGGCACAGACCGCAGCCCCAACTTCTGCAGGCCTTCGATGAGCTCCGTCCGCCAGCGTTGCAGCTCACGCGCCCCGTTTTCGGCCTCACGAACGGCGTCTCCTCGAGCGGTCACCTCCATCGCCACGGCGGCGAACGTGGAGACCGACCAATGTGGCTGCTGGGCGGCGAGCCGAGCGATCACCTCGGGCTCAGCGATGATGTAACCCGCGCGTACGCCGGCCATCGACCACGTCTTGGTCAAGGACCGGATCACCACCACACCTGACATATCGGCCGCGATCATCGTCTGTGGATCTCCGGGAATCGCATCCGCGAATGCTTCGTCCACGACCAACATCCGGTCCGCGCGTCGCAGAGATTCCAATGCACCGCGGGGATGCAGGACGCCGGTGGGATTGGTCGGGTTTCCCACGATCACCAGATCGGCATCGTCCGGTACTGCGGCAGCATGCAACGCGAATCCGTCTCGCTCGCTGAGCAGCACATGTTCGGGCGCGATATCGGCGCGGCGCAGCGCCGATTCGGGTTCAGTGAACTGAGGGTGCACGATAACCGGGCGCCGCGTGTTGAGAGCTCGCGCTATGAGCGTGAACGCTTCGGCGGCGCCATTGGTGGGCAGCACCATATCGTCTGCGATCCCATGTCTGCGGGCGATCGCGGTGCGCGCCGCATCCACGGAGGGGTAAGGGCCGACGTCACCAACGGCGTCCCGCAACTGGGTGGACAGCCAGGCCGGCGGCGCGGCGGCGCGGACGTTGACCGCGAAGTCGGCCAGCCCGCTGGCGACTTCCGCGTCGCCGTGGTGATCGAGGGACGCGAGCGATTCGCGCCCTGCTGACGCACCGGAGGTGGGCTCGTCGGCGAGTCCTGGTGAACTCGTGCTGGCTAGCGTGATGGTTCGCTCGGCAGGGTCATTCTGGTCCACACTCACCGGGACGGTAGCGGTCGATGATGCGGCGAACTGGGCGGCGGCGTCGCAGAACGCGGTGGCCAGCGATGGCGCTCCGGCCCAATGCACATGCAGGTACGACGCATGCACTGTCGCGCGGCCGGTCGCGGCTGGATCGAGCGCAAATCCTGCGTTTCCGGTCTCGTACCGCCACGCGGGCGGGTTCGCGGTCACCGGGCTGATCTGGGTTCGGTGGAATTCGTGGCCCCGAACCTCCAGGCCCGCTCCTCCGATAACGCTGTCGGCACCGAGCGTCGCGCGTTCATAACCAAGCTTCAGGCGCGGGCCCATCGCTGCCCTGGCGGGGATCGCGCCGGCAAAGTCGTGTCCGTCGACCGATTCGGAGAGGTACAGCATCCCGGCGCATTCGGCGACCGTTGGCATACCCGAGAGTACGGCGTCGCGGATCTGACGCTTCAACGATTGATTCCCGGCAAGTTCGACGGCATGCATTTCGGGGAACCCACCGCCGAGGTAGATCGCGGCGGTGCCGGCTGGCAGCGACGAGTCTGTGGCTGGGTCGAACACGACGGGCTCAGCACCCTGGGCGCGAATCAGTTCATCAGTCTCGGCGTATCGGAACGTGAATGCTCGCCCACCCGCTACGGCGACGACGGGTTTCGATGGCCGCTCCCGCACCGGCGGCGACCACGGATCGATCGCTACCTGCGGTGCGCCGTCAGCAATCCGGCGTACCGCATCGAGGTCGATATACGTCGCGGTCTGCTCGGCGAGCAGATCAAGGGCGGAAGCGACATCGCGCCGTTCGGCGACCGGAACGAGACCGAGGTGGCGCGAGGGTGCGCTCACGCCGGCATCGCGCGGCAGCACGCCTAACACCGGGTAGCCGGCGGCTTCAACCGATCGGCGTACCTCGTCCGCGTGACGCTGCGACCCCGACTTATTCAGGATGACGCCAGCGACGGTGATCGCCGGGTCAAAGGTGGCCAATCCATGCACGGTTGCGGCGATCGTGCGCGCGGCGGCGGAAATGTCGAGGACCAGGATCACCGGACTTCCGGTGATCGCGGCCAGGTGCGCGGTGGAGGCGTACCCGTCGGTGCCGATCCGGCCGTCGTACAGCCCCATTACGCCCTCGATCAGCGACAGCGCAGCGGGTTGCGGGCTGAAGTGGCCGTGCGCGAGCAGTGGCATCATCAGTTCTTCGCTGCACAGCCAGGGATCGAGGTTTCGCCCAGCGCGTCCGGTCGCGAGTGCGTGGTAGCCCGGGTCGATGAAGTCGGGTCCAACCTTCGCTGGCGCTACCTGATGCCCGGACCGGGTCAGTGCGGCCATCAGGCCGACCGCTACGGTGGTCTTTCCTTGCCCGGATGCTGCGGCCGCGATGACGACCCGCGGGACGCTCAGCATCGCTTCACCACTCGATCCCCTTCTGCCCCTTCTGGCCGCGGTCAAAGGGATGCGCGATCTTCGTCATCTCGGTGGCGAGATCAGCGATCGCCAGCAGGTCCGGGTGCGGGTCACGTCCGGTGATCACTACGTGCTGGTAGCCCGGACGATTCTGCAGCGTCTCGACGACCTCTGCTACGTCGATCCAGCCCCATTTCAATACATAGCTGAATTCGTCGAGGATGTAGAGCTGGTGCGTCTCCTCGGCCAGGCGACGCTTGATTTCGGCCCATCCTTCGACGGCCGCCTGGGCATGGTCCTCTTCGGTGCCTTCTTTGCGCGACCATGACCAGCCGGAGCCCATCTTGTGCCACTCGATTGGGCCACCTTTACCGGTGTCGCGGTGCACCTCTGCGAGAGTCTCCAGCGCGCTCTGTTCGCCGATACGCCACTTCGCGGACTTCACGAACTGGAACACGCCGATCGACCAGCCCTGGTTCCACCCGCGCAACGCCAGACCGAACGCCGCAGTCGATTTCCCCTTACCCGCTCCGGAGTTGACGATGACCAACGGCTGGTTGCGCCGCTGGCGGGTGGTCTTGCCGTCGTTCGCCTCGACGGGTGTCTTGCCCTGGACCATCAGGCGGCCCGTCCCTTCTGCAGGTCGGTTTTCGAGTTATGCACGATATCCACGATTGCGTCCGCGGCGACCTGCGGCAGCGGCACGTAAGTCGCGCCCATCCGCGCCGCAAGGTCAGCGGCAAGCCCTAGCCGGAACTTTCCGGTCTCACAGTCGATCACGACGCTGTCCACACCGAGCCCCGGCCATGCATCGGCGATTCGCTGGGCGCGCGCGAGCGCGTCCTTACCGCTGGTCGCGCGACCGTCGGTGAGCAACACGAGAAGCGCGCGGCGGCGCGGATCGCGAATATGTTCCACACGCAGCGTGTGCGCGGCCTGTTCCAGACCCTCGGCCAGCGGCGTACGGCCGCCGTGCGGGAGTTGCCGCAGGCAGCGTTCTGCGGCTTCGACCGACGAGGTGGGCGACAAGCTGAGTTCCGCATCGTGGCCACGGAAGGTGACGAGTCCGACCCGGTCACGTTTGCGGTAAGCATCGATCAGCAAGGACAGCACAGCGGCTTTGACTTCTTGCATCCTCGCCTTGGCGCCCATCGAACCGGATGCGTCGACCGCGAGCAGCACGAGGTTGGACTCGCGACCTTGTGTGACGGCGCCGCGCAGATCATCGGCTTGCAGCCGCAATCGCCCGTCGTACGGCGAGCGGATCCGAGCGCGTGCGGCCGCGGTGATCGTAGCCGGAAGATGCAGCCGACGTACGTTCTCAGTGGTCGCCGCGATGGTCCGCCCGTTCTCGGTGAGCGCCCGACTGCGACGCCCAGCCTGACCATTTCCCAGACCACGGATGGTGAAGTTACGTGCGGTGTAAGGCTTTGCGGTATCAGCTATGGCGACGGGAACCGGCCCTGGCTCGTCAGCGGCATGATCGTGCTGCGCGGCGTCATCCGGCGACTGCTGGCTCTGCGCGGAGTCACGGTTCTGCGGGCCGGAGTCCTGGCGCGTTTCGGGCTGGTCCGGCGTCGACTGTGGGCCTGTCCCGGACTGATCCGGCGCCGGGGGCTGACCGGCTGCGTCCTCGTCGTTCTTTTCAGCCGCAGGGTCTTCAGGTGGGTTCGGATCATCCTCGGGTGGGGTCGGTTCGTCGTCGCCGAGTAATTCCTCAAGCAGGTTTTCGTCGAGACCCGGGGCATCGAACGGGTTGCGGCGTCGGCGGTGCGGTAACGCGAGCCGGGCAGCAGCGCGGACGTCGTCGCGGTTCACCGCATCGCGACCGAACCAGGCTGCGTGCGCCTTCGCGGTGCGCGCAGTCACGATATCTGCGCGCATCCCGTCGACATCGAATCCTGCGCAGACGCGGGCGATCCGCTCCAGTTCGGTAATCGGCAGGTCGACGTGCGTCAGCAGTGCCTGTGCGCGCTCAATTCCCACGCGAAGGTCGGTTTGCGCATCGGCGTACTGGGCGGTGAAGGCCTGCGGATCCGAGTCGAACGCGAGGCGGCGGCGTACGACCTCAACGCGAGTCTGTGGGTCACGGCTGGCCGCGATCTCAACGGTGAGACCGAATCGGTCCAGCAACTGCGGGCGCAACTCTCCTTCTTCGGGGTTCATTGTCCCGACCAGGACGATCCTCGCCTCATGCGACACCGAGATTCCGTCTCGTTCGACGGTGTTGCGGCCCATCGCGGCGGCGTCCAGCAGCACGTCGACCAGGTGGTCGTGCAGCAGGTTGACCTCGTCGACGTAGAGGATGCCGCGGTTGGCCTGCGCCAGCAGGCCGGGGTCGAAGTCCGCGCGACCATCTCCGAGCGCCTTACGCAGATCGAGGGAGCCTACGACCCGATCTTCGGATGCGCCCACCGGCAACTCTACGAGACGTGCCGGGTGTTCGGAGGCGGCTTCGAGGTGCGCGGTTCGGTCCGGGCATGACGGGTCGGGGCGGTGTGGGTCACAGCCGAAGCGGCATCCTTCGATGACCTGCTGCCTCGGCAGCACCTCGGCGAGCGCGCGGACCATCGTGGATTTTGCGGTGCCCTTTTCGCCGCGGACCAAAACACCGCCGACGTCCGGAGAGATCGATGTCAGGATGAGGGCCAACGCCATATCGTCGGCACCGACGATGGCAGAAAATGGGAACTGTTGCATTTGTCCTCCTGGCGAGTGCCTCGCTCGCCGGTTCGAGCACACCGGCCTCATGGTCGGCGCCGGTTCACGCGATGTCCTGGCTCGTCCACATTCAGTGGCTTCACAGTGGCGGGACCGCTGCGGGATTGACCGCAATTCCACGCTGTTGAACCTGGTCCATCATGCCATGTGCCCGGTGCGTGCCTCCCGCGACGGCCTGCCGCCGCGTAGTCGGCATTAGACTGTCCGCCGTGATCGAGGTCGTCGGCGTCCAGGCGAGCGGAGTGTCGTCGTTACCCGACGACCTGCGCTCGCTCGTGCTCACTTCCGCAATCGTGGTGAGTTCCCCACGATTGCTGGATTCGCTGCCGACAGTCGATGGCCAGCGCCGCGTCGAGTGGCCGCGGCCGTTGTTGGCTGGACTCGACGATCTGCTGGCTACGTTGCCGTTCGCCGAAGAGACCGTCGTGGTGCTCGCCACCGGCGACCCGCTGGATTCGGGGATCGGTACGACATTGCTCCGGCGCGTCGACCCCGCGCTGATTCGCATCCACCCGGCAGTCGGCTCGGCGGCGCAGGCACGCGCGCGAATGGGCTGGTCCAGCACCTCGGCCGACGTGCTTTCCCTGGTCTCGACGCCGGTGTACGCCGCCCGGCGTTACTTCACTCCCGGACGGCGCCTTCTGGTGCTCTCGGCGGACGAATCGACCCCGCCGGCGCTCGCAGCGGAACTGCGGGACACGGGTTGGGGAGACGCGACCCTGACCGTGCTGGGCAACCTGGGTGCCGACAACGAATCGCGCGATGAGTTCGTGGCCGATTCTGGCGTTGGCGGGGAACTGCCGCGGCTGAACATCGTCGCCGTCGAATTGCCCGCAGGCCCAACCGTTGGCACCTCACCCGGGCGTGCGGACGAGTCGTTCGAGAACGACGGCCAGCTGACGAAGCGCGAGATTCGCGCGTGCGCACTCGCGGCATTGCGCCCCGCACCTGGTCAATTGTTGTGGGATCTCGGTGCTGGCGCGGGTTCGATCGCGATCGAATGGGCGCTCCACGACGCGCGGTGTCGGGCTATCGCGGTCGAACGAAATACCGAACGCGCGGCACGAATCGAACGCAACGTCGCCAGCAACGGTGCGTACGGCGTACAGGTACGCACCGGGGCGATCGCCGACGTGATCGCCGATCTACCCAAGCCGGACGCGGTCTTTATCGGCGGTGGCGCGGACGCGGACACGATCGATGCTGCATGGGCAGCCCTCGGCTGCGGAGGTCGTCTCGTCGTCCACACCGTCACCCTGGAGACTGAGCAACTCGTCATCGAGGCCGCGCGGAAGTACGGCGGCAAACTGCGCCGCATCGTGGTGGAACGGGCCGAGCCGCTGGGGCGGTTCCTGGCCTGGAAACCGGCACGACCAGTTGTCGAGTGGGCCGTTACCCGCTAGATCATCTATATAGAGGCAGTTCGAAGGATTATGACCGTTCACTTCATCGGCGCCGGACCGGGTGCGCACGACCTGCTGACCCTGCGCGCGGTACGACTGATGGAGTCAAGCCCGGTGTGTCTGTATGCCGGCACTTACCTGGACCGGGCCGTACTGGAGCACTGTCCACCCGACGCGGAGTTGATCGATACCCAGCACCTCAACCTCGACGACATCATTGAGGTGATGGTGCGCGCGCACGGCGCCGGGCGGGATGTCGCACGGCTGTGCTCCGGCGACCCGTCGGTGTACTCGGCCGTCGCCGAACAGGCGCGTCGCCTCGACCGCGCCGGTATCGCCTGGGACGTCACCCCCGGCGTTCCGGCGTACGCCGCGACGGCCGCCATCGTGGGGCGCGAATTGACTGTCCCCGAGGTCACGCAGTCGGTGGTGTTAACCCGCGCCCAGCGAGACTCGACCAAGATGCCCTCGACCGAGCAGTTGGCGTCGTTTGCGCAGACCCGCGCCTCGCTGGTGCTGCACCTGGCGATTCGACACGTGCGGCTGCTCGCTGGCGAACTGGTCGAGTACTACGGCGCTGATTGTCCGGTCGTTGTCGGCTCGCAGGTCAGCCAGCCGAGCGAATTGATCTTGCGCGGAACGCTTGCCGATATCGCTGATCGGGTTGAGGAACATGGCCTCACCCAAGCCGCGGTGATCATCGTGGGCTGGGCGCTGGATGCCGAAGGTTTCATCGAGTCACACCTATATCGGTCTCGCCGGACGTCCTAGTCGTCTGAGCTGCGCGGGTACGAACCAGCCGTGATGTCACCGACGAGCTGAGTCGGCGTCAGCCGGTGACGAACCGGGGCGTCCAGGCTTGGCCACCTCGGGCGAGTCGGGTGCTGGAGGCGCCGATGATCACCAACGTCGACATATCCACCTGCTCTGGGTCGAACTCCCCCAGCGTGGTCACTGTCAACGATTCGCCATCGCGCCCGACGTTGCGCGCCAGCACAACAATGCGCTCGGGCGGCGCCACCTCCAGCAGTGCTGTCTTCGCCAGAGCAAGTTGATCCGGGCGGCTGCGCGAACGCGGGTTGTAGAACGCCATCGCGATGTCAGCGGCCGCGCATGCTTGGATGCGGCGTACGACGACCTCCCATGGCTTAAGCCGATCGGACAGCGAGATCAGCGCATGGTCGGCGCCCAGCACGGCCCCCGCGAGCGCGGCAGCCGCGTGGGCCGCGGTCAGGCCCGGGACGACCTGGATATCGATGCCCGCGAATCGTTCGTCGCCCTCAGCGGCCTCAAAGACCGCCGATGCCATGCCGAATACTCCGGCATCACCGCCGGAGACCACCGCGACAGACTCGCCGCTCATCGTTAGGTCGAGGGCGAGCCGGCCGCGGTCGACCTCGACCGTATTGCCGCTGACGTGCCGCTGTAGCCCTTCGCGTTGTGGAACGCGCGCGACGTACGGCGCGTATCCGATCACGTGCTGCACCGTATTCAGGACATCGCTGGCTTCCGGCGTGAGCCAGCGGTCCGGGCCAGGGCCG
Source organism: Cumulibacter soli (assembly GCF_004382795.1). Classification (NCBI taxonomy): domain Bacteria; kingdom Bacillati; phylum Actinomycetota; class Actinomycetes; order Geodermatophilales; family Geodermatophilaceae; genus Cumulibacter; species Cumulibacter soli. The sequence goes on from NZ_SMSG01000004.1 coordinate 408,237, forward strand.
AGTCCAACGACGTACACCGTGGCAGTTTCGTCGTGCGGTGCTGGCTCGTGCGCGTCGGCGGCGGGATTCTGTCCGCCGGTAGAGCCTTGACCCTCAGCGCGGACGGCCTCGTCACGTCCGGCCGAGTCGGCGCGTCCGGCCGAGTCGGCGCGGAGGTCCTCGCCGGTAACGACCACGATCGACATATAGGGCACCGTCTGCGGGTCGACGTCCGCCAGCGGCAGTACTCGTTGCTGCGCACTACTAGCGCGCTCGACGTACCAGGCTCGCTGGAGGACCCCGGCCTGCCTCGCGGCCTCGCGGACGTCCTGAAAGGTGCGACCGAGTTTCATGATGACGGCGGCCTGAGTATCTGCCAGGCGGCGGGCGAGCTCGGGAACGCCGAGGGTTCCCGGGAGTACGGTGAGCGTGTCCTCGTGACGGCACAGTCCAGTCGCGACGGCGGCCGACGCCGCACTCATCGAGGTCACACCCGGGACGACGGTGCTTGGGAATCGCGGCGAGAGCAGGTCGTGTACGTACATGAATGAGCCATAGAACAATGGGTCACCCTCGGCGAGGACGACGACCGAACGGCCCGCCCGCAGATGAACTTCGAGCCGGGCGGCGCATTCCTCGTAGAAGTCAGCCATATCGGTGTAGTAGCCGCGGCGGCTCTCACCGGTGGTAACGGGGTAGACCAGCGACTCCTCGATGACATCGCCGATCAGGTGTGCTGCAATACCGCGAGCGATCGACGGACGAGATGCCGAACCTTGGTGGTAGGCGATGACGTCCGCGGAGCCGATCAGCGCGGCTGCGCGCAGCGTAATCAGTCCGGCGTCTCCCGGCCCGACGCCCACACCGTACAAGTGTCCCGGCTCAGCTTGCATATCTTCGAACGCGCTCATATCTAGAGTTCCCGTGCGTACGTGGCTAGGCCAGCTCGTCGGCGACCGCGAGCGCGTTCAACGTCGCCGCTGCCATCGCCGAACCCCCGCGGCGCCCGTGCACAACGACCCACGGGATTTGCGAGCCGTCGGGAAGTACGTGCTCGGCCAGCGCGCGCTTCGACTCGGCGGAACCGATGAAGCCAACCGGCATGCCCACGATCGCCGCGGGCGTCGGTGCGCCCTCATGCAGCATCTCGAGCAGGTGGAACAACGCGGTGGGCGCGTTCCCGATCGCGACGACAGCTCCGTCCAGGTGCGGCTCCCACAGCGAGACTGCCGCCGCCGCGCGAGTCGTCGACCAGTCCGCGGCGAGGGCCGGCACCGCTTCGTTGCGCAACGTGCAGATGATGTCGTTGTCGGCGGGCAACCGACGCCTGGTGACCCCCGAGGCCAGCATGTTGGAGTCAGAGAGGATCGGGGCACCGGAGCGCAGCGCGGCGCGGGCGGCAGACACGACGTCGGGGTGTGCGGCGATCTCGCCGACGATGTCGACATCGCCCGCGGCATGGATGATCCGGGTAGCGACGACGTCCATGTCTGCCGGTAGTGCGCTGAGGTCGGATTCGGCGCGGATCGTCGCGAACGAGCGCCGGTAGATCTCCGCGCCGTCGGTGAGGTACTCGTAGCGGCGGGCCGGCCGACGGGGTTCGTTCATGCCGAGCAGGCTACTTTAGCGGCCGCTGTGACGGCGATCCCGTGGTGGCCGACGGTGGCTGACGGTCGCCGCAGGTTAGCGCGGGCTCGTGTCTCGCCAGCGCTCCTGCAAAACACGCAACAGAATTGGCATGGCATCGCGCTCTACGCGATGCACCCCCGAATTTTCTGCGTTTTTTGCAGAGGAGGCATAGTAAGAACAACTCGCTAAGGGAGCATCGTGAGCAGGAACCGCACTAACACGGACTAGACATTCAGGCACGACCTGAAAATATAAACCAGTAAGTTCGATCGAACACTGGGAGTCGTATGAGTCCGCGCCTCACCCCCTTAGTCGCGATGGTTGGGTTAAGCCTCGGCGCGCTGCTATCCGGGTGCAATTCTGATATCGAGCCGGCAGCAACGGAGACGCGAACAGTCACCGTGACCGCGGAGACTGTATCGCCTGAGCCCACCACAGAAGCAGCCGCAACTTCCGTTGCGCCGCCCGCGACCGCTACTGGGTCCACATCGTCGACCTGGACTTTGCCCGACATGACCGGGACGGTCCTGCAGGATGCACAAGACGCGATGCAGGCCCTGACCGGAGACCCGTTTTTCGTCACGCTATCTGAGGACGCCAGTGGCCAAGGGCGCATGCAATTAATGGACTCGAACTGGATCGTATGTTCCCAGACGCCAGCAGCTGGCGAAGAATTCTCCGAGGACACCATTATCACGTTCTTTGCAGTCAAGATCGGCGAGACGTGCTGACGGCCGATGCTGCAAAGGCCGATTAGTCACTCGTAACGCTGGATACGGCGATTGCGGCGCGGACGTCCACTACCGATTCAGCGCTCACGACGGTGACGTGCTCGCCGCGCGGTTCGCCGCAGCGTCGTTCGCAACCGACCAGGTGCAGCCGCGGCAACTTCGAGCCGATCGTCTCGGCGCACTCGCGCGCGAGGCTCAACGTTTCGCTCTGCGCCCGTCCGCAGTACGGCGCACCGGTGCATGCACTGATCCGTCCCCAGGCGCTCGTATCGTCAACGATCAATCCGGCGGCGGCTAACTGGGCGTCGTACGCTGCGCCGCCGGGAACCAGTACTGACCGCCACGGCGTGATCACTACGTGTTCGGTAACCGACTCCATCGCATTCAGGTGCGCAGCTTCCAGCAGCCCCAGTGGGATGCCAGCCACAAGGTCAGCGCCATACACGCCGGGGCTGAGCGTGGCGCCAGCCGGATCGCCGGGCACCTCAGCCTGCGCGAAACTCCCGCACAGCGGCGACGACTCCGGCAGATCCCGGATGTTCCACACTCGCTCGTCGGCGCGTTCGGCCAGGAACTGCGCGGCGACGTCCAGCATTGCGCCGAGCGCCTCGTCCGATGAGACGACGCGGCCGAGCCGCAGCGGACTATGCGTTGCACGGCGGGGATCTTCCTCGACAGCGGGGTTATTTCCCCGCTGCCTATCCGAAACCCCGCGCCCGACACCAGGCCCCGCCACCGAGTCGGCTCGGCCAAGCAGCAGCACCCCTGACCCGTCACCGGCATCGACGTACGCGACGTCGAACCGCTCATCCAGACCAAGTCCGCTGGTGTCGGTGAGAAGCATCAAAAACCGCCCCGGCAACCCAGCCAACTCGGGCCTCGAGATCAGCATGCGATCCAATTCGCGAGCCCGCTCGCGCAGTACGGCGCTACTCGGCGCAGCGAGGATATTCCGCGCGCGCTCATGGGTCAGCGACGGCAGCAGCCCAGCATCAGCGAGGCGTTCAGCGACATCGTCCGGCAGCGGATCGGGCAGTCCCCGCACCTGCAGGTTGCCGCGCGTAGTCAATTGAATACGTGGCGTCCCGTAGTCGGCACCGATCTGCAGCAGGGTCCGGAGCGTCCCGAGCGCGACCTCCCCTCCGGGGACGCGCGCTCGGACAATCAATCCGTCCTCAGCGGCGAATGGTCGCAGGGCCCCTGGGCAACGGTCCGCCCCCAACCGCGCCGAAAACCCCGCCGAGACCGCACACTCCGCCTCGGGCGCCGCAGGAGCTTCCGACGCGTTGGCGTCGTGTCCAGCGCGAACGCCGGAGGCGGGTGGAGTCTGTGGGGTCATCGGTGCCGATGCTACGCGGCGCAAGTACTCTCTATGTCGGTTGATCCGGCGGAACTCGGTGTGATTCCGAGACGGTCCCGCCACTGTGAGCCTCAGGCAAGTCAGGAACGCCGCATCGACCGCCGCGCCGAATCGTCGACGCGGCACTCGCTACGAACCGGGGCGTGGACACCCCGCGAGGAGATCTGAATGAGCCGCATCGCCCTGCTATCGACGTCCGACACCGACCTGTTGTGTGCCCGCGCGAGCGGCGCCGACTATCTCTGGGCGAACCCGACCCGGCCCACCGTCGATCTGGCCGACCGCCTACGCGACTGCGACATCGTCGTCGCGCGCATTCTCGGCGGTCCACAGGATGTCCGAGACCTCATACCGGGCATCGATTCGCTCGGCAAGCCGTTGGTCGTACTCGGCGGCGAGCAGGCGCCGAACGCACAGTTGATGGAACTGTCGACGGCGCCACAGGGTGTAGTCAGTGAGGCGCACCGCTATCTCGCCTTCAGCGGTCCAGCGAACCTGGCGAACCTGCACAGATTCCTCTCCGACACACTGCTGCTCACCGGCGACGGGTTTGAGCCAGCAGAGCCGCTCCCGACGTGGGGCGTCCTGGACCGACCAGAGGCCGCTGATAAACCACGCGTCGGCGTGCTGTTCTACCGAGCGCAGTACGCCGCCGACAACACCGCATACGTGCACGGCCTGTGCGATGCGATCGATGCGGCGGGCGGTATCGGCGTACCGATCCATGCGACCTCGCTGCGCGACGCTCCGCAGGATCTACTCGATTACCTGGGCACGCTGGACGCTCTCGTCACGACCGTGCTGGCCGCCGGCGGCACGAAACCCGCCACGGCGGGCGCCGGGGAGGACGACGAGGCGTGGAACGTCGAGGCACTCGCGAAACTCGACATCCCGATCTTGCAAGGGCTCTGCCTCACCTGGGACCGCGCCAGCTGGACCGATTCGGACGACGGAATGTCGCCGCTGGACGTGGCAACCCAGGTCGCAGTACCAGAGTTCGACGGTCGACTGATCACCGTTGCGTTCTCCTTCAAGGAGACGGACGCCGATGGGCTTCCGCACTATGTCCCGGATCCAGAGCGGTGCGCGCGGGTCGCAGGCATCGCCGTGAACCACGCACGGCTGCGCCACATTCCGCCGGCCGAACGCAAGATCGCGGTCATTCTTTCGGCATACCCGACTAAGCATTCGCGGATCGGCAATGCGGTCGGCCTGGACACGCCGGTGTCTACGATCCGGCTTTTGCGCGCGCTACGAGCGGCCGGTTACGACCTTGGCGAGACCTGCGCGTTTCCCGGTGTCGATCCACTTCCCGCTGTTGACGGCGAAGCGCCCGATACCACCGCGGGTAACGCGCTGATCCACTCCCTCATCGCGGCGGGTGGTCAAGATCCTGAGTGGTTGAGTCAGGAGCAAATCTCCGAGCACCAGATCCGTATTCCGGCAGCGACCTACCAGGGCTGGTTCGACGCCCTACCCGAAAATCTGCGTGGCGAAATGACCGCGGCGTGGGGCGAGGCTCCCGGCGAGCTGTTCGTCGACCGTTCCGCCAGCGCGGACGGCGAGATCGTGTCCGCCGCGATCGTGTCCGGCAACATTGTGTTGCTGGTGCAGCCGCCGCGCGGATTTGGCGAGAACCCGATCGCGATTTACCACGATCCGGACCTCGCTCCCACCCATCATTACGTCGCGACGTACCAGTGGATCGAGCAGGAGTTCGGCGCGCATGCCGTCGTACACATGGGCAAACACGGCAACCTGGAGTGGATGCCGGGCAAGAATCTGGCGTTGTCCGCCGGATGCGGCCCGGACGCCGCGCTCGGCAGCCTGCCGCTGATCTATCCCTTCCTGGTTAACGATCCGGGCGAGGGGACCCAGGCCAAACGTCGCGCGCACGCCACGATCATCGATCACCTGGTGCCTCCGATGGCCCGCGCCGATTCGTACGGCGATATCGCGCGCCTGGAGCAGTTGCTGGACGAGTACGGCAACGTCAGCGCGATGGACCCGGCGAAGGCGCCCGCGCTGCGCGGGGAGATCTGGACCCTGATCCAGGCCGCGAAACTACACCAGGATCTCGGGCTCGACGAGCGTCCGGACGACGAAGAGTTCGATGAGTTCGTGATGCACGTCGACGGCTGGTTGTGCGAGATCAAGGACGTACAAATCCGCGACGGTCTGCACATCCTGGGTCAAGCACCCGCCGACGACGGCCTGCGGAATCTTGTACTCGCCGTACTGCGCGCCAACCAGATGTTCAGTGGCACCACCAATCACGTCACTGGGCTGCGCACCGCGCTCGGACACGATGAGTCCTCCACCGACAAGGGCGCGACCGACCTCGCCGAGGAACGCGCAAAGGCTCTCGTCACGGCGATCGCCGCGACGGGCTGGGATGCGACGAAGGCGCCGGCAGTGGTCGAGGATGTGCTGGGCACTCCTAACCCCGAGGCCGCCACAGCACTCGCGTTCGGCTGCACTGAAGTTGTGCCGCGACTCCTGCGTACCGAAGGGGAAATCGACGCCGTACTACACGCGCTCGATGGCGGTTACATCCCCGCAGGCCCCTCGGGGTCACCGCTGCGCGGTTTGGTGAATGTACTGCCCACTGGGCGCAATTTCTACTCTGTCGACCCCAAAGCAATACCGTCTCGACTGGCGTACCAAACGGGTGTCGCGATGGCCGACTCGCTGCTGGAACGCTACCGCGAGGAGACCGGCGAGTACCCAACGTCCGTCGGATTGTCGGCGTGGGGCACCTCGGCTATGCGTACCTCAGGCGATGACATCGGCGAAGTGCTCGCGCTGCTGGGTGTCATCCCGGTGTGGGACGAGCAGTCCCGCCGCGTCGTAGGACTCGAAGCAATTCCACTGGACGAGCTCAATCGGCCGCGGATCGACGTGACCGTGCGGATCTCGGGTTTCTTCCGTGACGCGTTCCCGCACGTCATCACGATGCTCGATGATGCCGTCGCGCTGGTCGCGGGCCTCGATGAGCCGGACGATCTGAACTACGTGCGCGCGCATGCGCGCGCCGATTCGGCCGAGCACGGCGATGATCGACGCGCGCGCACTCGCATCTTCGGATCCAAGCCTGGCACGTACGGCGCAGGCATTCTGCAGGCTATCGAGGCCGGGAACTGGCGCGATGACGCGGATCTGGCCGAGGTGTACACGCAGTGGGGCGGCTATGCGTATGGTCGCGATCTGGACGGCGCACCGGCGCGAGAAGATATGCAGCGCAATTATGCGCGGATCAAGGTCGCGACTAAGAACGTCGACAACCGGGAATCGGACATCCTGGACTCGGATGACTACTTCCAGTACCACGGCGGGATGGTCTCGACTGTGCGCGCGCTGACCGGCGACGCGCCCAAGGCGTACGTCGGTGATTCGACCACCCCGGACGCGGTGAAAACCCGCACACTCACCGAGGAGACGAACCGGATCTTCCGGGCCCGCGTGGTGAACCCGCGGTGGATCGCCGCGATGCGCCAGCATGGGTACAAGGGTGCATTCGAACTCGCCGCAACCGTCGACTACCTGTTCGGGTTCGATGCCACGGCAGGGGTCATCGGCGACTGGATGTACGAAAAGCTCGCGCAAGAGTACGTCCTTGACGAAACCAATCAGCAGTTCATGCGGCATGCCAATCCGTGGGCGTTGCGCGGAATTGTGGAGAAGCTGTCCGAGGCGGCCGAGCGCGGTTTGTGGGCCGAGCCCGACGCCGAGCTCATGGCGCAGATGCAGCAGGTTTACCTCGAGGTCGAAGGCGACCTCGAGGACTAGTTCAGCGATCTGCGGTGGATTCACTCACGCTATGGACGACTTAGCGTGGGTGAATTCGCCGCAGGTTCAGGGAGCAGAGGGTATTCATGCAGATCACGCCACCGTCGGCTCACGCCCGCCACGAGGCGTTGGAGCGCCTTGATGGCCTAGCGAAGCCGGTCGGCTCGCTGGGTCGCCTCGAGGCTGTCGGCGCGTTCATCTCGGCCTGTCAAGGTGCCTGTCCGCCCAAGCCGTTGGGCAACGTGCGCGCCGTCGTCCTCGCCGGTGATCACGGGGTAACTGCGTCGGGCGTGGCGGCATACCCGCCGGCCGTCACGATCGCCATGGTGCAGATGATCGCCAGCGGACAGGCGGGCGTTTCGGTACTCGCCCGCCAACATGACGTGGCGCTGCGCGTCCTGGACATTTCCGTCGATTCGGACAGCTTCGAGGATCCGATCAGCGCGTTCAAACTCGCCCGCTCGTGCCCACCAATCGACACGACCGACGCTATGTCGACAGAACAACTCGATGAAGCGTTGGCGCTGGGACGCCGCATCGCCGAGCAGGAACGCGATGCGGGCGCACAGCTGCTCATCGTCGGTGACCTCGGAATCGGCAACACCACGCCGTGTGCGGCGCTGGTCGGTGCGCGACTCGGACTGCCTGCCGCCGAGGTAACCGGCCGCGGTGCCGGCCTGGACGACGCGGCGTACGACGCCAAGAAGGCGGTGGTGCAGCAGATCATCGACCGGGTTGACGGTGTGGACGACCCGCGCACTTTACTGCGCATGATCGGATCGCCGGACATCGCGGTCGGGGTCGGCGTGATGATCGCCGCGGCAGAGTTCGGCGTCCCGATCCTCGTGGACGGGATCGTCGCGACGACCGAAGCGCTGTACGCCGAAGCAATCGCGCCGGGGGCCGCGGCCTGGATGATCTCAGGGCATCGCTCCCCCGAGCCGTCGCTCAATCATTCGCTCACCGCGTTGGGGCTACACCCACTGCTTGACCTGGGAATGCGGCTCGGCGAGGGATCCGGCGCCGTCGCCGCGGTACCGCTGGTGCGCTCGTCCGTGCTGGTGATGCGCGAGATGGCGCTGCTGGCCGACGTACTCTCCTGAGATGACGATGTCCACGATCGCACAACGCTCCCCCCGCCAGCGGACAGAAATACCCTGCGCTGCCCTGGCTAGGCGATCATGAACTTCGGCGCCGGCATCCGCCTCGCGGTCGGCACGCTGACGATCGTGCCGGTCGGCAACATCCAGCCACTGCCGTCAGGCGCGGCGAGGATCGCGATGATGAGCGCACCGTTGGCCGCGCTCCCGGTCGGGATTGCTGCCGGGCTCACGCTCTGGATCACCATCCTCATTGGATTGCCGCCGCTGGCCGGCGGAGCGCTCGCAGTCGCCGCGATTGCGATTGTCACGCGGGCCATGCACCTGGACGGTTTCGCCGACACGCTTGACGGGTTCGGCGGCGGATGGACCCGAGAGCGCGCGCTGGAGATTATGAAGCGCGGGGACGTCGGCCCAATGGGCGTCGCGGGCCTCGTGCTGCTTTTGCTGATCCAGGCCGCTTCCCTGGCACAGTTAAGTTCCTTGCCGTGGGCAGGTTTACTCCTGGGCGTACTCGTCTGCGCCTCACGTGCCGCAGCAACCATGGTATGTAGTACGTCGGTCCCGCCCGCGAAAGGCTCTGGTCTCGGTACCGTGGTCGCCCGGTCGGTACCGGTCGGCGGGTGGGTTGTGGTCATCGTCGTGACCGCGGCCTTAGTCAGCGGCGCTGCGTCGATCAGCGGTCTCGCTTGGTGGTGGGGCATCGTCGCGGTCGGCGTCCTGCTGGTGGCTGCTGGCGGGTTCATCGCGATGGCCGTGCGCAAGTTCGGCGGCTCGACCGGTGACGTGATGGGCGCCGCCATCGAGATCGCCTTCACCGCGCTGCTATTGACGCTCGCCGCCGCCTAGCCGCCGCATCGGCTCGGGCGCGTTCGCCTGCGACATCTCCGTGCCGCTCGTCCCCTGCTTCAGTGGATGACCGAGAGATTGCCAACGCCCGTGCAGCGGCGCGGAGCTGGGTGAGTTGTAGGACGGGAACGGCGGGCGGTCGTCAGGGCCCGTGCAGCGGGCTAACGGCCTAGGGGCGCGGGGGCTATTGCGTAGACATCCATCACCCAGCCGAGTTCCGCCCGGACCTCAGCGCGCACCCGCTCGATCTCGCCGATCACCTCAGCGAGACGGCCGGCGATGAGCCGCTGCTGCGGCATACCCACGCACGCTCCCCAGTAGATCCAGGAATCCGGCGCGCGATTCACCAGTTCGCGGCACGCCAGTCGACCATCAAGCATCACGACGACGGTCCCGATCTCCGGCGTCCACTCCTGCGCGAGGCGGCGCCCCGTGGTGATGTGCACCGGCTCGCCCACCGCGTTCAACGGGATACGGTGCTCGGCCGCCAACACCTGAATCGCTGACAGGCCGGCGATCACACGTACGTCGACATCGATCTGGGCAGCGATCTGATCGACCATGCGGATGGTGCTGTCGTAGAACGCCGGATCCCCCCACACCAGGAAACCGACAACAGCATCATCCGGCAGCGCAGCGATCTGAGCGACGTACTGCGCAACCCGAGCGGAGTGCCACGCCGCCACGCCCTCGCGGTACTGCGCCGCGTCGCGCTGCGCGTCAGGTCCGCGTTCTGGGTCGATGATGGTGCGCAGTTCCCAGCGAGAATGGGAGATGAGCGTCGAACAGAGTTGGCGGCGGGCATCGAGCAACTCGCTCTTCGACTCACCCTTGTCGGGCACCAGGAATACGTCGACCTCATTCATCGCCGCGATCGCCTGCCCGGTGACGTGCTCAGCCGCACCGAGTCCGATTCCGATGACGTTGATCCGTCGCGTCATGAGCCTCCCTCCGTCGCAAACTGCAGCAGCAGGTCCACGTCCACGTGTTCGGTAATGGCATCGGCCAGCTCGTCGAGCATCCGCTCGCGACGCGACGCGAAACCTTCGGCGTTCTCGCTCGGTCGCCACGGCGAACCCGCATCGGCGGCGACCTGGGATAGCCACGCGCGGCGAAAATCGTCGCACTCGAAGATTCCGTGCCAGATCGTGCCGTACGTCGCCCCCATCGCGGATCCACCTGGGAACGATCCATCATCGGATACGACGCCATGGTGGATCTCGTAGCCTTCGACCTCCGAACCTCGCCATGACCCGACAGGTCGACCAAGGGTCTTGGCCGCGAAGAATTCGACGGATCCCGGCAGCACGCCCAGGCCGTCAACGTCGCCCGCGCCGCTCTCGTGCGCGTCGGAAATCGCGGCCACCATCATCTGATATCCACCGCATATCCCTAAAACTGGCCGCCCGGTAGCAGTGCGTGTGCGCACGACCTCATCCAGGCCTCGCGAACGCAGCCACATTAGGTCGCTTACCGTCGCGCGCGAACCCGGCAATACCACCAGGTCCGCGGCGTCACAGACCTGCGGATCGGTCGTGACCTGCACATGCACGCCGGGCTCAGCAGCGAGCGCATCGACATCGGTCGCGTTCGACGTCCGCGGAAACCGGACAACCGCTACTCGCAGCGAATCAGCGCCGGGGGCGCCGCCTCCCCATCGCCCAACCGATAGCGCGTCCTCGGCATCGATCCACACGTCGTCGAGCCACGGCACCACGCCCACAGAGGGCATCGACGTACGCCGGGTAATCTCGGCAAGTCCCGGCTCAAGCACGGACGCATCGCCACGGAACTTGTTGATCAGGTACGCACGCAGCAGCGACCTGTCCTCCGGTTCCAAGAGCGCCCAGGTCCCGTACAACGCCGCCAGGACGCCACCGCGGTCAATATCGCCGACGAGGACGACTGGAATGCCAAATCGCCGCGCCAGCCCCATGTTGACGTAGTCGCCGGCGCGCAAGTTGATTTCTGCTGGCGATCCAGCTCCCTCAGCGACGACAATGTCGTGCGTCGCCTGCAGTTCTTCGTAGCAAGCGAATGCGGCCTCGGCAAGGTGTCGACGTCCGGTCGCGTACTCCCCAGCACGCAGTTCACCGGCTGGCTGTCCGCGCAGCACGACGAAGGCGCGACGATCCGATCCCGGCTTCAACAGCACCGGGTTGTGGATGCTGGAGGGCTCGACTCCGGCGGCTTGGGCTTGGAGGTACTGCGCGCGCCCGATCTCCGATCCGTCGCGGCAGACCATCGAATTGTTCGACATGTTTTGGGCCTTGAACGGCGCGACACGAAGCCCGCGACGTGCGATGGCCCGGCACACCGCAGCCGTGATCAGCGACTTGCCGGCGTCCGAGCTGGTTCCCGCGATCAATAGCCCTGCCACCTGCGGAAGTCTACTGGCCATCGGGTCATCGCTACTGTGGTGCCCATGCGCACGGTGGAGGTTCATCTGGTCAGGCACGGGCAGTCGACCTGGAACGTGCAACGGCGGCTGCAGGGCCAGACCGCGCATCCCCCGTTGACCGAGCAGGGTCGCGCAGACGCAGCGCGAGCGGCCGAAGCCCTCCTCAACTCCGTTGGAGGACGCCCGGTAAGGATCGACAGCAGCGATCTGGAACGCGCGGCGCAGACCGCACACATCATCGCGGCGAGGTTCGCCCCATCGTTGGACGTGCGACACACCGCGGCTCTGCGCGAGCAGCATCTCGGTTCTTTGCAGGGCAGGCTGACCTCCGAGCTTACCGCCGAGCCAGTGCGGGACGGCGAGCACATCAGCGAGGTCCGCTGGGGCGGGGGTGAGTCATTGGCGGACGTACATTCCCGTCTTCGCGAATATTTCAGCGAAGTACTACCTACAGCGCCAGATCACCTGATCGTCGTAACGCATGGCGACACCCTGCGCGTGGCGCGCGCCGTGCTAGCCGGTAAGTCACACCGCGATGTCGAGTGGGACGTCGTCGACAACGGCGCCGTGCTCACGGTGGTCGTGACGCGTTAGCGCGTCCGAAGCCGGGCAACGACTGGCCAATGATCGCTGGGGAGGCGCCCACCCGGGCGCTGATGCAGGATCTGAGCGTCGAGTACGTCGAACCCGTCGTCCACCAGGATGTGGTCGATGCGTTGGCGATCAGTCGCACCGGTGAACCCGTGGAAGGTGCCAGCCGCGTCGTCTGGAAGTACGCTGCGCAATCCGGCGCTTGACAATTCGCGCATCGCCGCTGAGGACAGTTCCACATTGAAATCGCCCATGACGATCCAGTGTCGTCGCTGGGGTGGCGCCGGGGCGATTCCCGCGCGCACACCGGCAATCTCTCGCCGCCCCCTGGCGACGTCCGCGATGAGTCGGGCCGACTCCAGTTGCGCCTGTCGGCCACGGTGGTCGAAGTGGGTGTTCACGATGCCGATCCTCAGTCCGGCCAACGTTGCCAGCAGCACGGTCGCTACCCGTGGAATCTTGGCGTCCCACCCTTTCGACCCGGCGCGCGCTGGCTGCTCAGAGAGCCACAGCGTCCGCCACGAGGTCACTTCGAGCCGACCGGGCCGTACGAGGATAGGTGACTGTTCACCACTGCGGCGCCCGTCGTTGCGGCCCACGCCGTACCACTGCGCGTCGGGCAGGCCCCGCTCGAGGAACGTCCGTTGATCCTGCAGCACTTCCTGCATCCCGCACACGTCGACCTCAAGGTCGCTGAGTTGGAGAAGCGTGGATTCGCGGCGATGTCGCCACCCGTGGGCACCGTCGGTCAGATTCCGAAAACGGATGTTGAAGGTGGCAACGCTGAGTTCTGCCATGTGCTTCTCTCCGACGACGCTCAGATTTCGGTTCACGCATAGACTTAGCACAACGACCGCGGGTTCGAAATCAAGGAAAGTCTCGATGAAATCTTCACCTACCCGGCGTCAGCCCATCGTCAGTTCGGCCGTCGGTCGCGACGGATACGTTCGGGTCACCCCGACGTGGGGCGCGAGCCAGATTCATCAGATGGATGCCGGTGGTTTCGGGCGATACATCGGCTGGTTGCTCGGCGCGATGCTGACCGCGCTCACCCTCGTGCTGACCAACGACGATTTGTCGTTCTGGTTGCTGCTGGTCGGAATCATCGTGGGGTCAATCGTCGGTGCGATCATCGGCCACGTGCTCGCACGCGCGGTGTGGCGTCTAGTCAAGAAGTCGGTCGCCGCGTCGAACCCGCGACAGGTCCGCGGCGCCGACGTCACGGTTGGTGATTGGATGATGAGCCGCAACGACGGCACAGATCGCGCGCTACAGATTCAATCGATGCCTGAATCAACGCCCGATCCGGAGGCGGCGCTGCACGCCGAGCCGGTGCCGCACGTGCGGTTCATGACCTCCACCCGCCGCTACGTCACAGTGCCGGCTGACCAGAAACTGACGATTGTCGACCTCGCCAGCGATGTCGATGTGCCAACAACCGCCCAGCAGGCCCCGTAGGGGTCCACATAACCAATACGTGGGCATGCGCGCGGAATACTCGCCGCACGAGGCCGGTGCCGGCGAGGTCACTTCGCCCAAGTGGCCGGAATGTGGAGGATGAGCAGCATGCCGGTCGACCCTGGTGCCTTGAAAGGCCGACTGGTTGTCGCGTACGACGGAAAGTGCGCCGCGTGCTCGGGACTGGCGCAACACATCACGATTTACGGGCTCGATGCGATCGCCGTCGCCGAACGCGATTCCGCCGCGCTGCATGAGCACCTGCGCTCGCACGGTCTCAATGCGCCGGGCGATAGGCCCTATATCGTGACTGCCACTGCGCCACCGGTCGTGCGTACCGGGCTACGGATGCGCCTGGCGATGGCGCGCACCCTCGGCGTACGCCACTTTCTGATCGCGCTGCGCTTGATGGCGGCGGATGCACGCGCTACGGCACGTAGAGTTTCCGCTCACCGCGACGACGACTCACGCGACTGACGAGTCCGCAACGACGCGGTGACGCGCGCCGCTAGTCGAGCGCGTCGTGGATTTCCAGGGTCGCGATTTTCGCCTCCCGGCGCGCTGCCTTCGCGGCATGCTTCGCCTCGCGCTTGGCGAACTTCGCCGTGCGCTTCAGGTCCCGCCGAGTCACGTCAGCCGATCGGCTCACGGTGCGCCGCGCACTCCGGGCCCGGTACAAAAGGCCCGGCTTCCCCTCGGTGTCCACGAGCGCCAGCACGAGCCCGCCGAGCAACCCGACGTTGTTGAAGAAGCCCGTCTTGTGGATCGCGCGCTGCCCCGGATCCTCGTACTCCCAGAATGAATGCGCGGCCAGCGTCGTCGGCACGAGCGCAGCTCCTAGCAAGGCCGCCGACGGCTTACGCATGATGCCCGTCGCGAGTCCCGCCCCTGCAGTAATCATCAGTGCGCCGTTGGCCTTGACCAGTAGTTCTGGATCGTCCGGGAGTCCCGCCGGTTCGGCGATTTTGTGGATGAACGGCCCGGCGACGTTCGCGAGTTTGTCGGCATTCTGCAATTGGCTGATGCCGCCAGCGATGAACGGTGCAGCGAGCATTGGCCGGGCGATGGCGCGAATGAGTCCCATGTCTCCTCCGAGTGGGCCAGTAGTTCCTACCGCAATATAGCGGGCTTCCCATTATGAGCGACGTATCGAGAACGCCGCTGGCGACGCACTCGCTAGTCGCCGAATGATGGCAGCCCACCGACGTCGGTCATCGTCATCTCGAAGTTCGCCATCAACTCGACCAAGAGCCCGGTCTCGGTGACCAGCCGGGGTGAGCATGAATCCTTCACCGGGTCGCAGTCGTCGAGGACTTGCTGCGACTCCGCAGTCAGCGGCATTTCCGCCGCTTCAAGGAACTCCGGCACGTTCTCGAAGAAGTTGTTGTCGGTAGTGACGTACACCTGGGCAGCCATATGCGGTGGACCAGAACTGCCCACCGAACCCATCTGGACGTCCGCGAGAGCGCCGTCGCACATGACCGAGTCCCCGTTCGAATCGCAGGCGAGGTCCGCGTTCTTCTCCAACGCGGCAGCGGTCGCTTCAACCTCGAGCGTTGGCAGTTCCGGGAACGGCTCCTCGACGAGCGCCTCGTCAGCGGCGATCACGATATGGTCCGGTCCACCCTTGATCGCCGCCCCGTCGTACGCCGTGATCTGCTCGCTGTTGATCAACTCCGCGGGGTCGCCTTCGACGTCGGCGAGGAGCGTTTGCTGCAGCGCGACGGTGAGTTCGTTCAGCGTCTTATCGGTGTCGTTGGCGACAAAGAGCCGCTCGGGAGCGCCGTCCTCGCCGTAGAAGACGTACAGATGCGGCGTGTGGCTATTGTCGGACAGGCACGTAGTGAAGTTCAGCGCGTCGGTCTCGACGTCGACGCAGTCCAGCCGGTCGCCGGCGGCCTCTTGTACGAAGGCGTCTACTGCTTCGGCCGAGAAATCGAACGCGGGCAGCGCAGGTTCGTCGTTCTTCTCCGGTTCGTCGTCCGAGCAGCCGCTCGCGAGAAGCACCGCAGCTCCGAACATAGCCGTCAGAATTCGTCGCACCAGCCCGCCCTTCGTCAGCAAGATAACGCGGCGACCCTACCAACCGCTGAGTTGGTTTCGGTGAGTTTTCAACCCGCCTGGCTCGAGTTCACCGCGCGGCTATGCAGTGTTCAGGGCGGTCGCCGTGCGAGCCGTCGCCGTGCGAGCCGTCGCAGCTCGTCCCTCACCGCTCCTCCCAAATCCCGCAGCGTCGATAATGAAAATGGCAGGCCCCCTCGTACCTCAGGGACCTGCCATTTTCATTGGCGGTGGCGGTGGGATTTGAACCCACGGAGGGGTTGCCTCACACGATTTCGAGTCGTGCTCCTTCGGCCGCTCGGACACGCCACCGCTAAACAGGGTACGGCATTCTGAACGCTAGGTGAGCGCGGGGGTAAATCCCGAAATCAGGCCTCTGAGCAGGGGCGGCGTACGGCGAAAAAGGATCGCATCAACTGCGCGCACTCGTCGGCCACGGGGTCCGAAAGGTCCCAGGGACCCAACACTTCGGGCCGGTGATTGAGCCGCGCATCACGTACGACGTCCCACAGCGAGACCACTGCGCCGGTCTTAGGTTCGGTCGCCCCGAACACAATCCGCTCCACCCGCGATAGCACTGCCGCACCCGCGCACATCGTGCACGGTTCGATCGTCACCACGAGCGTGTGCCCGCTCAACCGCCATTGGCCCTGCGCCGCCGCAGCCTCGCGTAGCGCAAGCATTTCGGCATGGGCGGTCGGATCGGCGTCCCGCTCCCGGCTGTTGTGTCCGCGCCCAACAACCCGCCCGGACGCATCGAGTACGACGGCACCGATCGGGATGTCGCCATGCTCGAGCGCGTGCTGCGCCTCGATCACCGCGAGCCGCATCTGTTCGTCGTACCCCAACATGCTTCAACCGTACGGCGCACCCAGCAGGCAACAACGCAACGACCCCATCCGTAGGCTGAGACGCATGGGCACTCAGCAAAGCCAGGTCGTCGGCATTATCGGTCTCGGCCTGATCGGCGGCTCGTTGGCGCTTCGGCTGTGCGAAACTGGTGTAATTGTCCGGGCCCACGACGTCAGCGCCGACACCTTGCAGATGGCAGCAGCGCATGGCATCGAGGCGTATGACGACCTGGATGTGATGCTCCGAGAGCTCCCTGCGAGCGCCGTACTTTTCATCGCCACTCCGCTACCGCAGGCGATTGAACTAATGCCGCGCATTGCGGCGCACACCACCGAGCTGACGGTCTCGGACGTCGTCTCGGTCAAGGGCGCCGTACTCGAGGCCGCCCGTGAGGCCGGGCTGGCGGACCGGTATGTCGGCGCACACCCGATGGCGGGCACGGCGCAATCTGGATTCGCCGCGGCTTCCTCGGACCTACTCGCCCATGCGACTTGGGTCGTCACTCTCGAAGAGCAGACCGACCTCTCCCGCTGGCTGGCGGTATGCGATCTGGCGCTCAGTGCGGATGGACGCGTCGTACCCGCTGACGCCGAATGGCACGATCACGCGACCGCGTGGATCAGCCACCTACCGCATGTTCTCGCCGAGGTACTCAGCGCGAACGTCGTACCTCGCAGCCTGGCCGGCGCCCTCGGCGCCGGTTCTTACCGCGACGCGACCCGGGTCGCGCAGACCAGGCCGGAACTGGTCGAGGCAATGTTGGTGGGCAACCGAAAGATGCTCACTGAAGTGCTCGAAGGCTTTCTGGATCAGTTGGAACAAGCCACGATCGCCGTGCGCGACGGCGACGTCGCCTCATTCGTCGACTGGGGCCACCGGCACCGCGTGGAATGGGATGCGCGCCGCGACGACCAGACCGATGCCACGCACACGGAGGTCTCGACGTCGGTTCCCGATCTCGCCGCACGGTTACTCGACCTCGGCATGTCCGGCGGGCGCGTCATCGCGCACGATGGCGCGACACTTACGTTTGCGCAATAGCCACTCCCGACGCGCTAGAACCGAGCAGTGACGCCCGATTTGGGCACCCAACCGAAAGCAAAATGCTGTCGCGCGCCTGTGAAGATTTCCCACGCCAACGGTCGTCGATCGGTTATAACTGGCGCGACGGGGAGTTACACCCGACTCCCTCGGGGGTTCGTCCCTGGTCACTGGGAAGTGCCCCTCGCCGGGAACCCGGCGAAGTCGCACACGCCAGAAAGGCAACCACATGACCGCGACCAAAAAGTATCTCGCCGAACTCGTCGGCACAATGATTCTGGTCATCGGCGGCGTCGGCACGGCCGTCATCGCTGGAGAACACGTCGGATTCTTGGGCGTAGCCCTCGCGTTCGGACTCACCCTGCTGTTCCTCGTCTACGCCATCGGCCCGATCTCGGGCTGCCACGTCAATCCGGCGGTCACCGTCGGACTACTCGTCACCGGCAAGATCTCCCCCAAGGACGCCGGCGGTTACATCGTTTCGCAACTGATCGGCGGCATCATCGGCGGCGCGATCGTCTTCGGAATCGCAAACGGCCGTCCCGGCTACAGCGTCGAAACCAACGGAATGGGCGCGAACGGCTGGGACGCCGGTAGCCCCGACGGTTACGGACTCGGTGCGGCCTTCGCAGCCGAAATCGTCCTCACCTTCCTGCTGGTGTTCGTCGTCCTCGCAGCCACCGACAGGATCGGCACCGCGGCAGCCGCGGGCATCGCGATCGGCTTCACCCTCGCGGTCATCCACCTGATCGGCATCCCGATCACCAACACGTCGGTCAACCCGGCGCGTTCCCTAGGCTCTGCGGTGTTCGCCGGCGGCGATGCGCTTGGCCAACTGTGGCTGTTTATCGTCGCACCGGTGATCGGCGGAGCCATCGGAGCTGTCGTGTACAAGGCTCTGTTCGGTTCCGACTCCCCGGAGAAGGAAGCGGACTACCCCACATCGACACCTTGATCGAAGCGGCACCCGTTCGGCTTCGGTCGGCGGGTGCCGTTGTCATTTCGGGCTCCGCGGCCTCACCTGCAGGTCAGTCGCCGCAGTTCGCCACGAACGCATCCAGACCTTCCTGTAGCGCCGTCGGATTCATCTGGCTTACCGCTCCAACAATCGCGACACCGTCCTTGGTCTGCGGATCGTCGCCGGGGTACCCGATCATGGCACCGACAAGCGCACCGACACTCGCGGCTTCGTGCCACGCGGGCTCGTCACCGATCTTGCCCCAGGTTTCGACATCGCCGCGTTCATCCACCACGTAGCCCGCCAACTCACACGCATACGCCATCCGCCCGGTCTCTGACACGTCCGCATCGTCGGCCGCGGGCGCAGTTTCGCAGCTCGTCACCAACGCCGCGAACTCGGACGCCATGAGATCCTGATCGGCCGTCATCAACGACTTGAACACCTCGGCGGCGTGCTCTGACAGCTCCGGGTAATCCGGCAACGTGTACGCGGCGCTGCCGCCCAACAGACTCGCCGCGGCACTCAACTCGAGCACTCCCTCGTCAGCGTCCTGCCCCACGAATGTGCTCCAGGTCGACGGGTCGCCTTCAATTCCTTGCACAAGGGCGCAGGCGTACGCCACTTGGCCGGTCGGGCTGACGTCTGATTCGGCTGACGGGGCCGAACTAGTCTCCTCCGGGGTGGGCACGTCGTCGCTTGCGGAATCGCATCCGGCGAGCGTGGCCAGTAGCGCAACGATGCTCGCCGCCGCGACACGATTCTTATGACTACTCATGCGGAACATCCAGGTCCTCTGATTGCGCAATCTTCAGCGGTAGGAGCGATAAAGGCTGCCAACCGTTCCGACTCCCACCTCATCACACCACGCGCTCTCAGCAATCAGGACCGGCTCCTTCACCGATCACACCGCCCGGGTAGGGATGCCTAACCTGAGTCGGCGTACTCTAGCCCGGTGGGATCGAAGAAGCACTCGAAGAAGCAGCGAATGCCGAAGAGCAAATGCTGCGTCTCCTCGACGCGCTGCAAGCGCTGCCCGATCCGCATGCTCAAAGAGGGGACACTGCCCGAGGGGTACGCGGTGAAACGACGTCGCCTCGTCAAGGTCGCTTAAGTCAGGGCGCCTAAGTCGAGGGCGCCAAAACAGAGTTCCGCTAAGCGCCCCCACACCGTTGGTCGATCCGGCCCGAGTTGATCGACCCGATCCGAGCTGATCGACCCCGCGCGGGCTCGTCGATGCTGGTCGGCGAACTCAGCCGAATTCAGCGCAACATCTGCCAACTGGCCAAACTCTCACCACCTGGGCAGTGCCGCGAACGACCCACGTGTCAATTCCGCGCCTGCGGGCCGAACCCGCGCTAAACAGCCCGCCATCCCGGCCGAACCCACGCTAAAAACGCAGTGCAGGAGGCGGGGCATCGCACATACATCGATGCCGGCCCGCTCAGACTGCGTCTTTTGCAAGCGCATGCGCACTCACGACGCAACTTTCGTCTGTAATGGCGAAACGGGTTTTGGCCAGCACGCCGACAGCCATACACATATTTTGTCCATTAACCCGGCGAAACGGCGCCTAAATCGGCTGGGACGAACGCAAAACACGAGGGCCCACGCCATCGCGCGGGCCCCTCGTGGACTGTCTCACCAGTGCGGGCTCAAAGGGATTCGAACCCCTGACCTTCGGTTCCGTAGACCGACGCTCTATCCAGCTGAGCTATGAGCCCATTCGCAAGTCTCCTCGCGAAGTGCGTTATCCAGTATCGCATAACAACCACACGCCTCGGGCGGGAGGTGGTACACCACACATGACGCAGCGGAGGATGCGGGATTTGAACCCGCGAGGGGCGTAACCCCAACCGCATTAGCAGTGCGGCGCCATAGGCCTCTAGGCGAATCCTCCTGATGCCGACGCCCAAAGAGCGCCCGCGACGATCAAGGGTACAGGGCCGAAGTTGGCGGGTGCAAAGCAGATCAGAAGAACAGTTGGTAACCGACGAATGCGCCGATGTCCAACAACCAATGCGCGACGATCAACGGCATCACGCGCCCCTTCTTGTGGAACCACCAGGCGAACACGACGCCCATCACGACGTTCCCGATGAAGCCGCCGAACCCCTGGTAGAGGTGATATGAGCCGCGCAGTAGCGCCGAGGCCGCAATCACCATCCAGAGTCGGACCTTCAGTTGCTTGAGGCGGGTCATCAGGAACCCGACAACGATGACTTCTTCGAGCACCGAGTTCTGCAGCGCGGCGAGGATCAAGACCGGGATGGTCCACCAATGTGCGTCCAGCCCGCTGGCGGCGACGGTGGTGTTGAAACCCAGATAGTTCGCCAGGAAGTAGAACCCAAGCCCCGGAATGCCGATTACCGCCGCGAGCGCCGCACCCCAGCCAAGGTCGGCGGCAGCCCTCCGGCCGGAGCGCACCGACATTCCCAGCCGGTCCAGCACCGGCAGTCGGTCGCGCGACAGTAGATACAGGACGAGCGCGACCGGGATCAGCGCGAAGAAGATCCCGGCGAGCTGATAGGTCAGATCGAGTAGCGGACGCGCTGACTGCGATGCGTTCAACGTGGTCGTCTGGTCAGCGAGTCGCGTCGGCGCGGTCAGTTTCGCCGTGATACTGATGATGGAGTAGATCGCAGACTGCCCCAGGGACAATCCCAGCAAGATCCAGATCTCGCGCCGGTAGTCACGGCGCTGCTTGAGGGTCACCGCTTCGTCGTTCGCCCCGGCGTACGCCGCGTGCTGCGCCTCACTCACCTGGCTGATTCTGCCCGGTACGCCGACCGGCGGCCATCCGCGGGTCCGCCAACAACAACGTGCGGCGGTGACAGCTTGGTCAGATCGTCTTCATCCACCCGTAACCGGCGAGCCGCCCGACCCGGGGTTGTGCGAGCCACGACTGCCCCGCTCAACCAAACAAATGGTGGGTGTGGGAACCGTCGCGGCTCGTACCTCACCGCTCCTCCCAAATCCCGCTCAACCAAACAAATGGTGGGGCGACCCTCGTACCTCAGGCCGCCCCACCATTTAGTGGAGGGTGTGGGATTTGAACCCACGAATGGTCTCCCATTGCGCGCTTTCAAGGCGCGTGCACTCGGCCGCTATGCGAACCCTCCGAACTTGCGGTTACTAGTTTCGCACGAGCACGCTAGCCGCGCCGTACGCCGGTGCCCACACCTAGGTCACTGGTGACGCGCCCGGCGTAAGCCGACACGAAATGCGCTACTCGCCTAGGCTGACCTGCTCGGCGCACTCTTCGATGATTTCATCGCCAGTGTCCGCGTCGTCCTCGTCGATGTACGCGCCGCCAATGCCATCGTCAACGATCTCTTCAAGGGACGAGGCGCTGAGTTCCTGATGCAACTTCGGCGCGACGCAGTCCGCGAACGCTACGGCATCATCCTCAGCAACCGTCGCGCTCAGATCCTCGATGATCCTCGCGCGCAGGTCGGACTCGGCCGGCTTGCTGGCGCATCCGCCTAATACGGCGGCGGCCAGCAGCGGCGCGAGCGCGTACTTCGTGAGACGCACAGGCAACCCTCGTGTTCTTACGCCGTGCCGAGAACCTCTTCCTGGCACGCCTGATCGATGTCGTTGTACGGCGCGACGTCATCCTGATCGACCATCTTGTTACCCATCGGGTTTTCGATGATCTTCTCGAGCGTGTCGCCGCTCAGTTCCTCATGCATCTTGGGCGCGGCACAATCGGCGTACGCCGCGGCCTGGTCTTCACTCGCACCGGCGTCGACGAGCGCGCTCTCAATCGCCTTGTGCAAGTCACCCTCTGCTGGCTTACCGCCACACGCGGACAGCACCAATGCCGGTACCGCCATCATCGCAACGGCCGCGAACTTCTTAATACGCATCTTGTTTCCCCTGTAGCAGGATCACGCGACGCCAACCGACTACGCGATGGGTCACGATCCCTGGAACGAATCTAACTGGTACCCAACACAGTACGGTCCCGGTTGACAGATCACCACGAATTCACTATCAGTCTGACCAAAGTCACGACGAATGCCGCTCCATATCGATCAACCTGATTGCTGCACGGCCACCTTCGGTGCCAGGCTGACCACTCGCGGACGCACGACGAGTAGCTAGGGTAGAGCCATGAAGGCAGTGATCGTGAATGAGCCCGGCGGGCTAGACGCCCTGACCTGGGCTGAAGCCCCCGACCCAACGTGCGCTCCCGACGAAGTGATCATTCAGATCGCCGCAGCTGGGGTAAACCGCGCCGACACGATGCAGCGCCAGGGGCATTACCCGCCCCCGAAGGGCATCACTAACATCATCGGTCTAGAGGCAGCCGGAACGATCATTGAGGTCGGCTCCGAGGTGACCGATTGGAAGGTCGGCGACGAGGTCTGCGCGTTACTGGCCGGCGGCGGGTACGCCGAGCGAGTCAACGTGCCCGCCGTGCAGGTGTTGCCGTTACCCAAGCGCCTTTCGATGGCCGAGGGAGCCGCCCTCGTCGAGGTGATCTGCACTGTTTGGTCGAACCTATGGGCACCATTCTCGCCAGGCCGCGCTGCGGCGGGCGAAACTGTGTTGGTACATGGCGGGTCCTCCGGCATCGGCACGATGGCCATCCAGATGGCGCTGACCAAGGGCAACGACGTGATCGTGACCGTCGGCAACGACGAGAAAGCCGAGTATTGCGAGAAACTCGGCGCCAAGGCGATCAACTACAAAACTGAGGACTTCGTCGAACGCACCCGCGAGCTGACCGGCGGCCGCGGCGCCGACGTCATCCTCGACATTATGGGCGCAAAGTACCTGGACCGGAACATCGACGCTGCAGCACCGGATGGCCGCATCGTCACCATCGGCCTACAAGGCGGAAATACCGCCGAACTCAAAATCGGCAAGATGCTCGGCAAGCGGATCACCTACGCAGCGACCAGCCTGCGTGGCCGACCGATCGACGGGCCGCGCGGTAAGGCCGCGATCGTGGCCGGCGTCGCCGACGACATCTGGCCGATGGTCGAATCGGGCCAGATCAAGGCCACCGTGGACAGCACGCTACCTATGAGCGAGGTCCGCAAAGCACACGAACGCATCGAGTCGTCGGTGCATATCGGCAAGATCATCCTCACCAACTAGATCCCGATAGATTGGCGAACCCACCCATGTCAGACAGCGAGCAGGGCAACGACCCCACCAACGAAGAAGCGGCCGAGCAGGCGGCGACGCGCCGGGTCGTCGTCGTCGGACCCGACGGGCAGCCCATCGGCCAGGTCGACATCGCGGCCGACGCCCAGGGCGAGGACGGCGGCGAAGGCGACGAGCGTCCGGTGACCGACATGGTCGAGCAGCCGGCCAAGGTCATGCGGATCGGCACGATGGTCAAGCAGTTGCTCGAGGAGGTCCGCTCAGCACCATTGGACGAGGCCTCACGGCAGCGGTTGAAGGGCATCTACCAGCAGTCGATCACCGAACTCGAGGACGGCCTCGCGCCGGAACTACAGGAGGAGTTGGAGCGCCTTTCGCTTCCGTTCACCGAGGACGAGGTGCCGACGGACGCCGAACTTCGAATCGCTCAAGCGCAACTCGTCGGCTGGCTCGAGGGCCTGTTCCACGGCATCCAGACCGCGCTGTTCGCGCAGCAGATGGCCTCGCGGGTCGCGTTGGAGCAGATGCGCGCCGGCGGTCAGCCAGCCGCGTTGCCACCGGGGCTCATGCAGGGCGGTCAGCCCGGTATGCCGCAGCGCCGTCCAGGCGACGACCCGGCGGCGGGGCAGTACCTCTAGCGGGCAGTACCTGTACCGCCTACTTCACCAAGGATTCGAGGTACGTCGCGATTCCGTCGTCCTCGATGTGGCCGATAAGCACGTCTGCGCGCGCTTTCGCATCGGCGTTCCCGTTCTCCGGGACGACGGCCGTGCCTGCCCACTGCAACATCTCAAGGTCGTTCGTCATGTCCCCGATCGCCACGATATCGGCAACATCGATTCCCCAGCGCGCGGCGAGCGCTGCACACCCACTCGCCTTAGTGACTCCGCGAGCGGTCATCTCAACCAACCCGCCGCCTTCACTGGACCAGGAAATCTCCATCGACTGACCCACGATCGGCGCAACCTTCGCCGCGATCTCGCTGCTGCGGTACTCGCGGTTCACCGCCCACATCTTGGCCGCGGCACACGCTCCGAACTCGGCGATCTCGAGCGGTTTCTGACCAAAGTCGAACAGTTCCACCTGGCGGGGTTCGGAGTACATCGCGCGCGGGTGCGGGGTGATCCGGGACAGCCCCAACATGAGTTCCGGGTGCGCGTGCGAAATCGCCGCAGCAGCAGCCCCGACGACGCTCCCCTCGATCAGTTCACAGGCGAGTACGTCGTTATTGCCGACGTCGTACGTGAACGCGCCGTTGTCACAAATCGCGACGCCCTGATAGTCATGGTCGTCCATCGGGTACAGCAACCCAGCAGCCCGACCGGTAGCGACCGCGAACCGAATATCAGCGTCAGCGAGCGCCCGGATCGCCGCGAACGTACGCTCGGTAATCTTGCCTCGGTTCGCCAACGTTCCATCAATGTCGCAAAGAACCAACTTCGGTCTGCTCATTCCACCCCTCCGGCGGACTCATCGCGCACGGCCAGCACCTCGCGCGCAGGATCCTCGGGAACTCGGAATCCGTCGAATAGTCCCGCTATATATCTGGCAATTCCGATGTCACAGGCAGGAGCGGCAACATCGTCCGCGGCAGCAAGGACGTCGGGATGCCCATCGCCCATAGCAACCGCCCGCCCGGACCACTCGAACATCGGCAGGTCATTGGGCATATCCCCGAAACAAAGCACGTCGGCGTGATCGATCCCATACCGCTCACAGATAAATCTCACGCCCGCAGCCTTACTGACATTCGGCGGTGAGATCTCGACAAACCCGATCCCGGAATGCGTTACATATGCAACCTCCGGCGGCACAAAAGACCGGATCAACGCCACCATCAGATCGACGTCGTGGGATTGCGACTCCACAAAGACTTTCAAGACTTCGGCGGGTACGACGTCCCGCGCGTCGACGTTGATCGACTCGTCCATCGAGAACGGCCACACAAACCCGTGCTCAAGGCGCAGCGGCTCGGTGAAGTCGTCCGCATCCTCTGCGCCGATGCGCACATCGTCGAGGCGTTCGCGGACCTCGCGCAATATCCGCAATGCGACCGCGCCACTCATCGATGCACGGTGCAGCAGGGTGCGGCCGTCGTACACGATTCCACCCTGCCCCATGATCAACAGACCGTCTTCGCCGATCTGGGCGCGGGTGAGATCCAGCAGTCGAGGGCCGCGTCCGGTCACCGGCACGACCGGAACACCGATTGATTCGAGCCAGTCGCGGGCCGCGCGATGCGCCACCGAAAGCCCGTGCCCATGGCAGATATAAGTGCCATCCAGATCGGTTGCCACGAGCTTCGGCAACCACCCGGGCATACGGGCAGCCCGCTTGTGCTCGCGCATCAGGTCGTTTTCGCCTCGATCACCTCGAGGCCGCCGAGGAACGGCTGCAACGCCGCCGGCACCCGCACCGATCCGTCGGCCTGCTGATGCGCGTCCAGTAACGCCGCGATCGTCCGGGTGACCGCGCACAGAGTGCCGTTCAGCGTCGCAGCGGTCTGCGGCTTGCCGTCGGCATCGCGATAACGGATGTTGAGCCGACGAGCCTGATACGTCGTGCAGTTCGACGCCGACGTCAGTTCGCGGTAACGCTGCTGCGACGGGAACCAGACTTCACAGTCGTACTTGCGGGCGGCCGACGAACCGAGGTCGCCGGCGGCAACATCGATGACGCGGAACGGGAGTTCGAGCTTGCCGAGGAACTCTTTTTCCCACTCCAGCAACCGCGCGTGCTCGGCCTCAGCGTCCTCCGGTTTGCAGTACGAGAACATCTCGACCTTGTCGAACCAGTGCACTCGGAACACACCCTTTGTGTCCTTGCCGTACGAACCGGCCTCACGCCGAAAGCACGAGGAGAACCCGGCGTACCGCGTCGGGCTGTCGCCGATGTCGATGATCTCGTCGGAATGGAAGCCCGCGAGCGCTACCTCCGAGGTCCCGACGAGGTAGAGGTCATCGGAGTCGAGGTGGTAGACCTCCTCAGCGTGTGCGCCGAGGAACCCAGTACCTTCCATCGCCTCCGGCCGCACCAGGGCCGGCGCGATGATGGGAGTGAAACCGTACGACGCAGCCTGGGCCATCGCCATGTTCACCAGCGCCAGCTCGAGCTGCGCACCGATACCAGTGAGGAAGTAGAACCGCGATCCGGACACCTTCGCGCCACGGGCGATGTCGAAGACACCGAGGGCGTGCCCGAGGTCGTCGTGGTCTTTGGCCGGAAAGTCGAGTTCCGGGATGTCGCCGACGGTCTCCAGTACGTTGAAGTCGTCCTCACCACCGGCGGGGACGCCGTCCAAGATCAGATTCTGTACGGCGGCGTGCGCTTCACGCAGATCGGCCTCGGCCTGGTTCGCTGCAGCGTCAGCCGCCTTCACCTCCGCAGACAGGGTCTTGGCGCGCTCCAGCAATGCCGGACGTTCTTCAGCGGACGCCTTCTTCACCGCTTGACCTGCGGTTTTCTGCTCGGCGCGGAGTGACTCAAACGCCGATAGCGCCGTACGACGCGCATCGTCGGCATCGCGTAGTTCGTCGGCTGTTGCCGGGTCGAGACCACGGGCGACCTGGCTGGCGCGCACCCGGTCGAGATTGTCGCGGACTTCTCGCAGATCGATCACCACACGAGTCTAACGATCCTGTGATACCCCGGCCGGTCCGCACGGGTAGACGGGGCCGAGGCCGGTCCGCACGGATCGACGGCCGAGGCGCAACCGATCGCCTCGATCAGCACCAGGCGCGCACGCAACCCAGGACTGGGCCAAATGTCCACAGACAGTCGGTATTCACGCACGTTTCTCTAGTTTCAGGTCTATCGATGGTGATCTCGGCGTAGGCTGCCGGGCGTGAAGTTGCTGAATGACGCCCAGCCCGCCCATGACCTGACCTACAACGACGTGTTTATGGTCCCGTCACGTTCGTCGGTTACCTCCCGAATGGATGTAGACCTGCGTACGCCGGACGGCGTGGGTACGACGCTGCCGCTCGTTGTCGCCAACATGACCGCCGTTGCCGGACGCCGCATGGCCGAGACAGTCGCGCGCCGCGGCGGAATCGCGATCCTGCCGCAGGACATTTCGCACGAGGCGATCGAAGACATGGTCAGCCAGGTCAAGGCCAGCCACCCGGTCTTCGAATCCCCGGTCACCGTGAGCCCCAACGAGCACGTCGCGAATGTGCTTGCGCTACTCGGTAAACGCGCACATGGCACCGCCGTCGTCGTACAGAGCGGCACCCCGATTGGCATCGTTACCGAACGTGACTGCCTCAGCGTCGACCGTTTCACGCCGGTCGGCGACGTGATGTCCACGCACATGGTGACCGCTGCGCAGGACGTCGACCTCTATGCGGCGTTCGACAGCATGACCGATCACAATCTCGAGTTCATGCCGGTCGTCGACGGCGATCAGCTCGCCGGCGTCCTCACGCGTAAGGGAGTGCTGCGCTCGACGATTTACCAGCCCGCCCTCGACCCCGCCGGACGCTTGATGGTCGGCGGTGCGATCGGGATCAACGGCCCCGTGCGGGAGAAAGCCGACGCGCTACTGGCCGCGGGCGTCGATATCCTCGTCGTCGACACAGCGCACGGGCACCAGGAAAAGATGCTGGAGGCCCTGCCGCTGGTCACCGCCGCGCGCGATGCCTTCGCCGACACAACCGGCCGCCGCATCCAGGTCGTAGCCGGCAACGTCGTCTCCCCTGCAGGCGTCAACGACTTAGTCCGCGCCGGCGCGGACGTCCTCAAGGTCGGTGTCGGCCCGGGCGCCATGTGCACCACGCGAATGATGACCGGCGTCGGACGTCCACAGTTCTCGGCGGTCCTCGAATGCGCGGACGCCGCACGAGAGGCCGGCGCACACGTGTGGGCCGACGGCGGAGTGAAGTATCCCCGCGATATCGCCTTGGCACTGGCCGCCGGCGCCGCCAGCGTGATGATCGGTTCTTGGTTCGCCGGCACACACGAGTCGGCCGGCGACCTGATGACCGACGCGAATGGGCGCTTGTACAAGGAAAGTTTCGGCATGGCCTCGGCACGCGCCGTACGCAACCGAACGAAGGACCAATCTGCCTTCGATCGGGCCCGTTTGGCGCTGTTCGAGGAAGGTATTTCTCAGTCGCGGATGTACCTAGACCCAGAACGCCCCGGCGTCGAGGATCTGGTCGACATGATCATCGCCGGCGTGCGGTCTTCGTTCACCTACGCGGGTGCGCGCAGTATCGATGAGTTCCGCGATCGCGCGATCGTCGGAGTACAGAGCGCTGCGGGCTACGACGAAGGACGACCACGCGAAACGTCCTGGTGACATGCCCAAAGCCCCGAATGTGCAGGCGTCATGGTGACGATGAGCCGGCGGAAGTTCGACCGCATGGTAAGCGAAGCGCTCGACGAGATTCCGCCAGAACTGACCAAGCGGATGGATAACGTCGTCGTACAAGTCGCGGCACGCAACGACGAGGAACCCACGCTTCTTGGGTTGTACGACGGGGTTGCGCTTACCGAACGACTCGATGATTACGCCGGTGTTCTGCCAGACACGATCTGGATTTACCGCGACGCGATCCTGGATATTTGCCGAGATGAGGACGACGTTCGCGCCGAAGTACGCATAACCGTCGTGCACGAAATCGCGCATCACTTCGGTATCGACGATGCGCGCCTGCATGAGCTGGGCTGGAGCTAGCGGCAGCGGACGCCGCCTGCGCGGTTTGCGGATTCGGTGAACTGAGCCAGGTAAACCGGTCTATCCACGCAGGCCAACGCGTCGCCCGTCGGCATTCCACCCACCGAAGGTGAAATCGCGGTATAGATCACGGCGCCCGTATAACTTCGATAACAAAAGCCGTACCGATCGGATACAAAGGGTCGGAAACCGTCGTACGCGTGCGCGAACGATGGTTGTATCGACAAAGGAGCAACCCCGTGGCGGGGCTGAGGCCCGGTACTGGTGCGCTCTGTCGTCTGTGAGGTCGTCGGAGCAGCTCAGGTCGGCATCGTAACGATGACGTGCCGGTGCCACGGGTTGTGTTGTCTCGGCGTCCACCACAGGTCGTCGTCGACGACTGAGTGAGCCACAGGCAACCACCGCAGACGGAAGGGCTGATTCGTGGCCAAGTTAAGTGTAAAGAACGTATACAAGGTCTTCGGGAGACGCGAACAGGAAGCCGTACGGCGCCTCGAAGACGGCGCGGCAACCTCTGAGGTCCGACAGCTCGGTACCCCAGCGGTCATCGACGCCTCATTCGACGTCCAAGAGGGCGAAATCTTCGTCGTCATGGGCTTGTCGGGATCCGGTAAGTCGACTCTGATCCGGACCCTCAACGGCCTCTGGACCACCTCGCACGGCAGCGTAGAGATTGATGGTGTCGATATCGCGAAAGCCAGCGACGCCGAACTACGCAAGATCCGTCAAGACAAGATCTCGATGGTGTTCCAGCACTTCGCGCTGATGCCACACCGCACGGTCCTGGAGAACGCGGCGTACGCGCTGGAGGTCAAAGGCGTCGAGCGCGATAAGCGTCTGGCGTCGGCAGAGCACTGGCTCAACGTGGTCGGGCTCGAAGGCTGGGGAGACAAATACCCCAGCCAACTCTCCGGCGGTATGCAGCAACGCGTCGGGCTCGCTCGCGCGCTCGCCGCCGAAACCGACATCCTGCTCATGGACGAGGCGTTCTCGGCACTCGATCCATTGATCCGCCGCGAGATGCAGGAGCAGCTCGTCGAGTTGCAAAGCACCCTCGGCAAGACGATCGTGTTCATCACGCACGACCTCAACGAGGCGATGTTCCTCGGTGACCGCATTGCGGTCATGCGCGAAGGTCGAATCGTGCAGATCGGCACCTCCGAGGAGATCCTCACCGATCCGGCAAACGACTACGTCGCGCAATTCGTGCAGGACGTCGACCGCACTCGCGTGCTGACCGCTCGCTCGGTCATGGAGAAGCCACTGAGCCTGGTCGGCGCAAACGCCGGTCCACGGATCGCGTTGGAGCAGATGCGCAAGGGGCAGAGCACCGGCGCGCTGGTGGTCGCCCGCGATCGCACCCTGCTCGGGTACGTCAGCGATAGCGACATGGTCAACGCGGTCAAGGCCGGCGAGCGCCGCATCGACGCCTACCTGCTGCACGAGGAACTGCAGACCGTGTCACCCGATGCCCCGCTCGTGGATCTGTTCGCGCCATCAGCAGGATCTCCGATCCCGCTGGCCGTCGTGGACGAGTCCAATCGACTCCTCGGCATCATCCCGCGGATCGCACTGCTGTCCTCCATCGCATCGCTCGGCGATCACTCAGAAATGAACGCGGTCAACGAGGACGGAACCCCCTACGAGAGCACGCACGGCCCGCTCACCACCGGATCAATTCCGCTTGACAGCATAGTCAGCGCGGCAGAAGCCGCCGGAGAGGAGCAGTCCGATGGACGTGCTTAATCCCAGCATTCCTTTCGGCGACTGGGTCTCGGACGCGATCGACTGGATCACGTCGACCTTCAGCGCGGTATTCGACTTCATCAAGCTCGTCTTGGAAGGCTTCCACGAGGGCCTGTTCTGGATCCTCAGCGAGCCGCCGTACTACGTCATCATCCTCGTCTTCGCCGCGCTGGCGTGGTGGGGACGCGGGTGGCAACTGGCTGTGTTCACCGCCGTCGGGTTCTATCTGATCCGAGGATTTGATCAGTGGACGAATGCGATGAACACGATCGCGCTGGTGATCGTGTCGGTGGTGATCGCCTTGCTCATCGCGATCCCACTCGGAATCTGGGCGGCACGTAACGACGTGGTCTCGCGGATCGTCAAACCGATCCTCGACCTGATGCAGACCATGCCCGCGCTGGTCTACTTGATCCCGGTGATCATCATCTTCGCTGTCGGGCCGACACCCGGCGCTGTCGCAACCGTCGTGTTCTCGCTGCCTCCGGGCGTCCGCCTCACCGAACTCGGCATCCGCGGCGTGGACAAAGAGGTCGTCGAAGCAGGACAGGCATTCGGTTCGACCCCCGGCCGGATCCTGCGACAGATTCAGTTACCGCTGGCGATGCCGACCATCATGGCCGGCGTCAACCAGGTGATCATGCTCGCGATGTCGATGGTCGTTCTGGCAGGCATGGCTGGCGCGAAGGGGCTCGGCGGCGAGGTCGTTGCCGCACTGTCTCGTAGCCAAGTCTCGCTCGGCGTGGAGGCCGGCCTCGCGGTCGTCATCATCGCCATCTACCTCGACCGGCTCAGCAACTCGATCGGCAGCCGGTCTGGGCGGAAACAAAAAGATAAAGCAAACGCCTAATACACACGTGAACACGCGCCTCGGCGCGGAACGATGAAGGAGTTGGATTCGTATGAAGAAGCTTTCGCTCGCTGCGATCGCTACAGCAACGGCGCTCGTGCTCGCCGGCTGCGGCGCCTCAAACGAAGGCGGCGGCGGTGACGACGAGGGTGACGGCGGTAGCTCAGCCGACTCGAAGTGGGCCGACTGCACGGTCGGTTCGGACGCCGCCGAGGTTGGTGACCCGTCCGAGGACGCCGACCAGGAAGTCTCGATGATCGCGTTCAACGGCTGGGACGAATCGTTCGCAACGACGTACCTGCTCGCGAACGTGCTCGAGGCCGACGGCTACACCGTCGACATTCAGGCACTGGACGCCGGCCCGGGCTTCACCACGCTCGCCGCGGGTGAGGCCGACCTGCTCACCGACGTGTGGCTACCGGTCACGCACGCCGACTACGTATCGAAGGACGAGGAGAACTTCGAGAGCCTCGGTTGCTGGTACGACAGCGCCACGCTGAACATCGCGGTTAACGCTGATTCGCCGGCGCAGACCATCGGCGATCTGAAGGACATGGCGGACGAGTACAACAACGAACTCGTCGGCATCGAAGCCGGCGCGGGCGAGACCCAGCTGGTCGAAAGCACGGTCATCCCGGGTTATGGCCTTGAGGACCTCAACTTCACGACGTCCTCCACCTCCGCGATGCTCGCCGCGATCCAGAATGCGGAAAACAACGGCACCAACGTCGCGGTGACCCTGTGGCACCCACACTGGGCATACACCGCGCACGATCTGCGTGACCTAGAAGATCCAGATGGCCTGATGGGCGGCGCCGAGTTCATCTACACCTTCGCGGCCGATGGCTTCGGTGAGGATCACCCGTACGTCGCTCAGCTGGTCAAGAACTTCACCCTGGACGATGACCAGTTGGGTGAAATCGAGGACCTGATGGTCAACAAGTACGACAACAAGCAGCCCGAGAAGGCCGTGGCCGAATGGCTCGAAGCCAACCCGGACTACATCGATGATCTGAAGGCCGGTGCGCTGGTCTAAGTTTTCGGGTCTTATCGACCCACCCGCTGAAAGGGCGTCGCGCGATCAACGCGCGGCGCCCTTTCGTGTCCGCAGGCGTCGGTCCGTCGCCGCCGGGCATCGCCCGGGGGCGCCAGCGCCGTTGGTGCTGGCAGATTCCAGTCGCGTCGGCACCGGATAGCGCTAACAGACGCCGGTCGCCGCCGGTCCCGTCAGCGCCGGGCAGCGCTAGCAGACGCCGGTTCCCGTCGGCCCAGGCAGAACACGCAGACGTCAGTCCGGTCAGCACCGGGTAGCGCGAGTGGGTTGGCCGGAATTGGCCGTATACCCGACCGCGGCGATAGTCTCGGAAAATGCGCAACGAGCCGATGCCGAAGATCCCCCGTCAGATGCCCACCTGGGCCGAACTCAAGCCCTTACTTGGCTTCCAGGGGCCACAGTTGAATGGGCACGCGCGTCGACTGTCGCGGGCGTTCACCATCGACGACCTGCGCACGATCGCGAAGCGTCGTACGCCGCGATCCGTGTTTGACTACACCGACGGTTCCGCAGAGGACGAGTCCTCGCTCGGGCGCTCCCGCGAATTGTGGCGCAGCGTCGAACTTCAGGCGGACGTCCTGCGCGATATCGCGGACGTCGATCTCAGCACCGACATCCTCGGCGAGCGCTCGGCGATGCCTTTAGCGTTCGCACCAACTGGGTTCACCCGGATGATGCACTATCAAGGCGAGATCGCGGTGGGGCACGAGGCAAACAACGCCGGTATCCCGTACTCGCTGTCGACGATGGGGACGACCTCGATCGAGGATGTCGCCCGCGTGACCCCGGACGTACCGCGCTACTTCCAGTTGTACGTATGGCGCGATCGCGCGGCGAGTACCGAACTCGTCGAACGTGCCCGAGATGCCGGGTACTCCACGTTGATACTGACCGTCGACACAGCGGTCGGCGGTGCCCGATTGCGCGATGCGCGCAACGGCCTGACGATTCCGCCGCGACTCACGCCCAGCACGTTCGCCGATATGGCACTGCACCCGCACTGGTGGGCGAACCTGTTGACCACGGCCCCGCTGCAGTTCGCCTCGCTGTCGAACTGGGAGGGCACCGTCTCGGAAATGATCAACCACATGTTCGACCCTTCGGTGTCGTTCGACGATGTCGCGTGGTTGCGGTCGGTGTGGCCAGGCAAATTAGTGATCAAGGGGATCCAGAATGTCGAGGACGCCAAGCGATCGTTTGAGGTCGGCGCTGACGGGCTGATCCTGTCCAATCACGGCGGCCGGCAGTTGGCGCGGTCGCGTCCGCCGCTGCGGTTGCTGCCGGAGGTGCGCGAGGCGGTCGGCGACAAGCCGGTGTTCATCGATGGCGGCGTGATGGGCGGCGGGGACGTCGTCGCCGGTATCGCCGCCGGCGCGGACGCCGTATTCGTGGGCCGCGCCTACCTGTACGGCCTGATGGCCGGCGGGAACCTCGGCGTACGCCGCGCGCTGGAGATCTTGCGCTCGGACATGATCCGCACCATGCAACTGCTGGGCGTTTCCAAGGTGTCCGAGTTGGGCCCGCAACACATTCGTATTCCGTAACCTCCCCGACCGTGCGGTCGACCCGGATTCCAGCCCGGCGATGTTGTGGTACTCAAGGTAACCGCCCCGAACGTGCGGTTGACCCGCAAAAGACGCAGCGAAAACAGGAGGGCATCGCGCTATATGCGATGCCTAGCCGATTTCGCTGCGTTTTTTGCGGCAGGCCAGCGGTCGGCACGGTGAGTGTCGGCCGTCGTGGACCTTCAGGTCACGTTCGCGCGCATTTCCCGGGACCTGGCTCCGGCCGCGCACATTTCTTGAGACGTGGCTGCGGCCGCGCGCATCTCCAGCAACCTGGCTGCTGTCGCGCCGCTTACGCACCGAGGCCGGTAGCCAGGCGAGCCGGCGGCCGGCGGAGTATCGCAGTCCGTATCTCCGGGTACCCTCGTCAGGTGACTGACTCCGACTCCAAGCTCCCGATCATGATGCTGCACGACCGTCTGTTGGTGCAGCCCACCGACGAGGCCGGCGACCGTCGCTCCAGCGGCGGCATCCTGATCCCCGCGACCGCACAGGTCGCCAAGCGGCTGCGCTGGGGAAAGGTGCTAGGCGCCGGACCCGCGGTACGTCACGTGAAGATCGATGACCGCGTGTTGTTCGGCGAGGAGGACCAGCACGAGGTCGAGATTAACGCCGAAACGTACGTGATCCTGCGCGAACGCGAGGTGCACGCCGTCGCCGCGCAACGCGTCGACGTCTCCACCGGCCTCTACCTCTAGCGAACCCCGATCGCCCGGCAATGGCGGCCAATTGGCCGAGTCGACTCGACTAGCGATAGCAACCGCTCGACCGAGCGACTTAACCGACGCTGGCAGGCCGTTTGACCGAGCGATTTGACTGCCGGTGGCGGGCCGATTCGCCGAGCCGAGCCAAGTCGACTGGCGATGGCAACTACTCGGCCGGGTTGGTTTGACCGGCGACGGCAGACACTTGGCCGAATGATGACGGCGGCAAGCCGTTCGACCGAGCCGAGTGATTTGACTGGCGATGGCAACTATTCGGCCGGATTGGTTTGACCGGTGACGGCAACCGCTCGACCGAGTCGAGTTAGAGAATGCCGCCTTCGGACGGACCGGTGGTCGCCGGGTCGATCCCTGCCCACTCCAGAATCCGCGGTCGCTGCGAGCGGTCGGCGGGTACATCGACCTCGATAATTGCGGTATTCGGCAGGACATTGCGGTACGCGAAGTCCAGCGAAACGCCGTCGGCCCACCGCTGCGTCGCCGTCCGCAGGCACAGCCCATGCGCCACCGCGACTACGGCGCCGTCGCTGTCACCGTGCGCATTCCGGATCCGCTCGAACTCGGCAGTCATTCGATCAACGACGTTCTGGCCGGACTCGCCGCCGGGACGGGCCTGCTCAAGGTCGCTATTGACGTTCCAGGACGTCGCGAGCTTGTCCATCGCTTCGTACGCCTCAACGTCCGCGCGCTCCCCGAGATCGCCCAGGTCGACCTCGTGGAACCCATCGAGCTCAACCATCTCCATCCCCAGTCGGTGCGCGAGCGGCATCGCGGTCTGCTTGGTCCGGGTCATTCGCGAGTGATAGATCGCTTCGATGTCAGCGTCTTTGAGCCGGTCAGCGAGGGTTTCGGCTTGCAGCCGGCCGAGGTCGGTCAGGTCGGGGCCCGGAATCGAACACGCGATGACGTGATCGCGATTAGCTTCACTCTCGGCGTGCCGCACAAGGTACAACTTCACGACGATGCACCGTCCCGACGTACCCCCGCGAG
This sequence comes from Cumulibacter soli, assembly GCF_004382795.1. Taxonomy (NCBI): domain Bacteria; kingdom Bacillati; phylum Actinomycetota; class Actinomycetes; order Geodermatophilales; family Geodermatophilaceae; genus Cumulibacter; species Cumulibacter soli. The sequence goes on from NZ_SMSG01000004.1 coordinate 444,764, forward strand.
CCACTGAGCGGCCTCGACGAACGCGTGATCGGTCGCGTCGTCCGGCAGCTGCTCATTCTGTCGGTCGCCGCGCGGATAGGACCCCAGGAATCTCACGTCGCGGCAGGTGCGGTGCAGCGCCGCCAATGCGTCTCCCACTCGCGGGTCCGAGACGTGCCCCTCGCATTCGAGGATGAAATGGTACTCACCCACTCGTTCGCGCCACGGCCGCGACTCGATCCGGGTGAGGTTGATCGCGCGCGATGCGAGTTCAATCAGCACCCCGCTGAGCGCCCCAGGCTGCTCCTGGCGGATATGCACCACGAACGAGGTCCGATCATTACCCGTCACTTCCCCAGGTGTGCCGGGCAGGCTCAGCAGCGCAAATCGCGTCACGGCCCCCGTGGTGTCCTCGACCTGTTCGGCCAGGATGTGCAGTCCATTGTTATCGGCGGCGATCCGCGCACTGATCGATGCGTCGTACTCGCCGTTACCAACCAGCACCGCCGCCTCCGCGGTGGACGACGCGACGACGGTCTGCGCGTTCGGCAAGTGCTGCTGAACCCAAGCCCGGGTCTGCCCGTGCGCGTGCGGGTGGCTCACGACTGTCTTGATGGCGTCGAGTTCGAGGGGCTCGCGCGCGGCCAACACAAACGACACCGGCAGGAAGACCTCGCGAACGATCTGCAACGGCTCGCCGACAACCAATTCATCGGTGGTCACCGACACGGGGCCTTCAACAGAGTTCTCGAGCGGCATCAGGCCGTACGTCGTTTCCCCCGATCGTACGGCCGCAGCGACTGCCGGCACGCCGGCCATCGGCACCTGTTCGCCGTCCCGAACCTCCGGGATCATCAGCAGCGCTTGTTGGGTGAAGGTTCCGGCTGGCCCGAGATAGGCGTAACTGTCTGGCACCCTCCGAGCCTAACTGCCACAGCCGCCGTTGCGCCGACCACCCGGGTGCAGTTGATTGCCGCCGTCGACCGATCGAAGACGAGCAGACCGATGTGGCGCGGGCGGGTTAGTAACCCTGGGCCGGGTCAATGATGTTGCGCAGCGCAGCGCCGTCGAGATAATTGCGCAGGTTCTCCAGGAACAAGTCGACCACACGACCTTCTTCGCCGTCGTCCAGCGTGGCTGAGTGCGGGCTGACGATTACGTTGTGCATGCCCCACAGCGGGCTGTCCGTCGGCAGCGGTTCCTTCTCGAATACGTCGAGCGCCGCCGAGGACACTTGACCGCTCTCCAGCGCCGCGATTAACGCGGCCTCGTCGATGACCGTGCCGCGTCCGACGTTCACGACCACAACACCCGGTTTGCAGGCAGCGAGGACCTCGGCGTTGACCATTTTGTTGGTGGACGGCGTCCCCGGCGCCGTGACCACGAGGTGATCGGCGCGCCCCACGACGTCCTTGAGGTCCTCGCTACTAACGATCTCATCGAACCCGTCTACTGACTCGACGCGCCGCTTCACGCCGATCGTGGTCATGCCCATCGCTTTGGCGCGCACCGCGACCGCTTTGCCGATCTCCCCCGCGCCCACGATGACGACGGTCGCCTTCGACAGCTGGTCGGTCAATAGCCGCCCCGGCCACTCGCGGGCGGCCTGCAGTCGCTTGAGCCTGGCGAGGTCCTGTGAACCGGCGAGCATGCCGAAGATCGCGAACTCGGCCAGGGGCTCCGCGTGTACGCCGGCAGAGGTCGTCACGGTGACTCGCTCGAGTTGATCATCCGTCAGTTTCGCGCCGCTCAAGAACGGTCCGGCCCCTGCTTGTACGGCGTGGACCCACCGCAGATCCGGGTCCGCTTCGACCAGTCGGCGTAGCCCGGACGGACGCAACTGCGGGATCCCGTACACCACCTCGCCCTTGGCCAGGTAGTCGTAGAAACGATCCGCTTCACCTTCCGGCAGCGATGCGGTCACGCCGCCGTGGTGATCGCCGAGGGTCCGCTCGGCCGGGAAGAACGACGGGTCGAAGTCGACCGTGACACGCGGGTCGAAGCCTCGGATCCGTTCGACGTACTCCGCGGTCATCGGTACCCCGATCACGACCTGAACCTTCGCCGTCATACCTGTCTCCTTCGCCGATGCACGTAGCTGCGCTGCAGACGATCCTAGGCACAGCGATGCGGATCACTATTCGAGACGTGCGCCGCGCCACACAATCGGCCACTCGCACGAATCGAGCTGCGGTACACCAGCGCAGCTCGTACGGCACGTCGCAAAACACGTCGGCTGAGGGATCAACCACTCACGTGGGGGACAGATTACGATGCCTGCGCGCGCCGCGGTGCTACCGCGACGTACACCTCGAAGCCGTCGACGACCCGCACGAACAACATCGACGAACCGCTCAACTCGCCGACGTGCTCCAGCATCCCTTCGCGGTCGATCCGGTTCGCGACTGCCGGATCTAGCCCGGAGATCGCCAGCGTCGTCGCGGAATCGGTCAACTCCACAATCGTGCGGCCATTGCGACCCGACTTCGGCCGGCCCTTCACCACGACCGGTGACTGCACCCATTCGTGCGTCTGCAACACCCGGCGCGCTTTACGCCGGTACGTCAGGCCAATCAACGACGCGGCGCCGAACGACCCTCCCAGCAAGAACAGGAAGCCACCGAGGAACGGCCACGCGCCGCCCTGCGGCAACAACATGACCCCCAGCACGATGAGCGCCACGGCGAAAATGATCGTGCCGATGAACGCGCGGTCCTTTGCACGTTCATGCCTCCGCGTGCGAGGGTCGTCAGCAGCCGGACTCACACAGTCCCCTCGGCGCGCAGACTCGCCAGCGTCCGGACCCGCCCGAAATACTCGATGCTGCCGCGTGAGAGCCGCACCAGGACCGACGAGTCATCGGCTAACTCGCCGACGTACTCGATCTGGTTCTTCATCGCGATCTCGTCGCGCAACTCCAGCGGATACTGCACCAGCGCGATGCGATACTTGCCATCCTTGGTGTCCAGCAGCGTCTTCTCGCGTTCGCCGTACGCGTCGTCGACGACCGTCGACACCCGTACCCGCGACCATTTACCTTTACGAAGCTTGTTCCAGTGCGACAGTTTGCGGAACATGACGATCGACCACCCAAGCAGCACGATGCCGGCCGCGACGAATAACCAGCCAATAACGTCGGCGGTCGTGCTGCTGAGCCCGACCAGGAACAGGACGCCGATAGCGACCATCGGCGCGCCCGCGACGAAGGGGCCGACCGCGAATCGCGAATTGACCGGACCGTGCACGTGACTTCCTCTCCAGCGCTCGATCGGCGCCGATATGTCCCGCAGCTCGCGTACGACTAGAGACCTTCGGGCTGCTCAACTCCTCAGTGTTTCACGACTCCCACACTTTTCGCCGTGCAGCGCAGTGGCGGTCGACACGCTGCGCACCGCTGTGGCGCTGTCAGGAGCCGGGCGGTACGGCTCCATGCTGGAGCCGGACGGCGCGGCTACGCACCCGGCTGAAAGGATGCGGCGGTGACCACCCGCGCGCGCACGCCTCACCCAGCCTGGCTGGCTGCGTTAGCCATCCTGCTGCTCGCGACGAACCTGCGTACGGCGGTTAGTTCAGTTGGCGCACTCCTCCCCGAGATCCGCGAGGGTGCTGGCTTGAATGGTTTCGAGGTCGGTCTGCTGACCTCACTACCACCATTCTGTTTCGGGGTGATGGGCCTGGCTGGTCCCGCTGTCGGACGGCGACTTGGCCTGCATCGGACGGCGTTACTGACGCTGCTCATCATCGCCACGGGCCAAATCATCCGTGGCGCGGTACCCGGTGCGGCGTGGCTGTTCGGCGGCTCCATCCTCGCCCTCGGCGGAATCGCGCTCGCGAACGTAATCATGCCGAGCCTCATCCGCGAGATGTTCCCCGACCGGATTGCCGGGATGACCGGCGCCTACACCGTCGTCGTCGCGTCCGCGCAGGCCGGCGTGTCGTTCGCGACGATCCCGCTCATGCATGCCTTCGGCGGCAACTGGCAACTCGGCATTGCCATGTGGGCGGGCATCGCACTGCTCGCAGCGCTACCGTGGGCACCTCTAGCCGTCCGCGACACTGCCAGTTCGCGCCGGTCCGCCGGCGCTCACCGGTTGCCGCTGGCCACGATCGCGCGAATCCCGAAGGCGTGGGCGCTAGCGCTGTTCATGGGCTCCCAGTCGATGGTCGCGTACATCATTTTCGGCTGGTACCCGACGCTGCTGCAGGATGAAGGACTGGGCGCCCAGGCGGCCGCGACGCAGGTCGGGATCGTGTCGGTCGCGGCAACCATCGCGGCCATGTTCGCCCCGACCGTGCTCAGCCGGATGCGGCAGCCGGCACTGATGATGTGGGTGCTGTTCGCTGCGTGCGTCGCCGGATATCTCGGGCTACTGCTGTGGCCGGCCGAGCTGCCGACGCTGTGGTCGGTGCTGATCGGCACCTCACAGACCTACTTCGCGATCGCCTTGTACATCGTGAATCTGCGCGCGCGAACCGTCACCGGTGTGCTCTCGCTGTCTGGGTTCATGCAGAGCGTCGGCTACATCTTCGCCGGAACCGGACTCCTGCTGCTGGGCACGATCCACGGCAACAGCACCCAGTGGGCGGGAGTCCTGGTGTTCATGCTGGTGCTGTGCGGTTTCATGCACGCGCTATCGCTGATCAGCGTCAGCAACTGGCGTCTGGAGGACGAGATGGAGCGTCGCGGGATGTCGACACCCGGACCATAGGCGAGCCGACGCAGGCAACCACGCCCAGCGCCCCCTACCGACTGCGCCTCGCTAACGCAGGGCTTGCGGCCCCTTCTTGCCCTTCAACGCTCCGGCAACACCGACGGCCACGAACGCGATGGCACCGATGACGCCGATCCAGAAGAGCGTCTTCACGACGAAGCCGACGACCGAAATGGCCACCAGCACGCCCAGGATGATCAGCAAAGTCTTCATACTGGGCCAAACGAGTCCCTGCGGTGCATTGTTCCGCAGCTTGACGTTTTGGGGCGTTGCCCGCAGGTCGCCGGTGGGGTTAACCCCACCATCCACATGCGTTACGCGACCGGCCGATGCGGTGCCATGTCCAGCAAGCGACGTGCCACTGCCAGACCCTGCTCGCGGTAGCGCGTTTGCCCGATGCGGGTGCGACGGTCGATGAGATCTTCGGCCGTCAGCGCCAACTCGTGCCGAATGCCCCAGACCAATTCGGCCCGGATCACCGGCAATTGCGGCACGACGCGCTCGCGCAGTTCTGGGTGCCCATCGGCGAGCGCGAGCACCTCGGTGGCCTCAAGGCCGTATCGGCGTACGAGGCGACGGTCGGCGTCGACGGCGTCCAGCGCATGCTCCGAAGCTGCGCCGAGCAGCGGAAGTTCCTTCGTCAGGCATTCACCGGCCCACATCATGCCCGCCGCGATAGCCCGGTCGACAGCATCCTGGGCCATCTTGCGGTACGTCGTCAACTTGCCGCCGATCACCGTGACGAGCCTCGACTCCGACACGACAATCGCATGCTGACGCTCCAGGTCACCGTGCTTCTGAGTGTCGAAAACCGGCCGCAAGGCCGCGAAGCGGCCCACAACGTCATCCTCAGTCAACTCAACGGCCAACGCTCGGTTGATCGTGGACAGCAAAAATGCGACGTCGTCGGCCGAGACGTCAGTGTGCTTCAGCGACGCAGCGGCGGTATCGGTCGCGCCGACGAGCACGAGGCCGTCGGACTGCGGGACCGCAAACACGACCTCCTCGGGCCTGTCGGCAACGGGCACCGCGAGCGCCGTCCGTGGGTTGCCCAGCAGATCGCCGGGCACCAGCAGATGCGCCCCGCGCCGCAGAGCGACATTCAATGACGGCTCAAGAGCGGGTGCCCATACACCGGTCGCATTGACGACCATGCGCGCGCCGATCTTCACTTCGGCACCGCTCAGCGCATCGCGCGCCAGCACTGAGTCCGGACCAACTTTGAGCGCCTCGACACGGGTCAGGATGCGGGCACCGTAGTCGGCTGCCGTGCGCGCAACGGCAATGACCAGGCGTACGTCGTCCTCGAGTTGCGCATCGAAGGAAAGCATCGCCCCGGTGACTCCGTCGCGGCTCAGCCCCTCAAACAGTCCTCCAGCTTCGGCCGCGCTCACGCGGCGCGGCTTGGGCATGACGGCCGAGCCCAAGCCGGACGTACGCCGGACAACGTCCCCGAGCCGGAGACCGAGCCGAGTAAGTTGCCGGGTCTTGCGCGGTACGTCGGGCAGTTCCGGGGTGAGCATCGGCAACGGACGGACGAGGTGTGGCGCAATTCGGCGCATCAACGCGGCGCGTTCGCTCGCTGATTCGTAGGCGATGCCCAGTCCACCAGTAGCGAGGTAGCGCGTTCCACCATGAATCACGCGGCTGGACGACTGGCTGGTTCCTCCGGCGAGATCCGTGCGTTCCAGCAACGCGACGCTGAGCCCGCGGCTGGCCGCGTCCAGCGCGATGCCGACGCCCGTAATGCCGCCGCCCACCACGAGCAGGTCGACCGCCTGCCCGTCCGCGAGCTCGGCGAGCTCGGACGCTCGACGTGATGCGGTCAGGGATGTCTGCGGATCTGACACGGGAGCCTCATCTTGCGCTGGTTGGATACCTTCGAGGCTAAGCCGCTGCGGCCGCTTTACGCCGGAGGCGCTCCCGTGCGCCGCGCTCTCGCGCTCAACACGCTGGCTAGCGAGAAGCTCAACACGCTGGCGGGCGCAGGGCTCAGCAGTCTGGCTAGCGCAAGGAGACTTGGCGACCGATGATGCCGGCGCGGGCCCGACGCTGCGCCTCGTTCAACGGCTCGTCCGCGGCCAGCGCTGCCTCGATCCGCTCCTTCATGGCAGCGATGGGCTTCTCGAATTCGTCCGGGTGTGCGTCGATCGGGACGTCCCACACCGGTACCAGCAGGCCGTGGCCGCGGAACTGTCCGGCGAACTTCGTGTCTTCGCCAAGCGTCAACTCGCCGGCCGCGGACAACCGAGCAAGCGCGTCCAGCAGCGAGTCCTCGGCGTACGGCACTGGCCAGCGCACATGCGCCTTCGGGCCTGGCGCGCACCAGTATGCCGCCTCGACGCTCGAGAGCCGCACCGTCGGGAACACGGTCTCGTTGGCGCGCTCCATTGATGCTTTCACGTCAGCGGACTGCTTCTCGGCCTCGGTGAGCCAGAAACCGAAGTCCTCGTGCACGGTGACCTCGAGTGGTTCATCAGTGAGGATCTCGGCGAGGGTCGGGCCGTCCAGCGGTGCCGTTTCGATCGGCAGCAGGTCGCCGGGCTGAGCCGCCAGCGCGCGCAGCAGCGCGTGCGCAATGTCCCGGGAGGGGTCGTTGGAGGGGATTGAGGTCTGCGCGGCGACGAACACCGAGCCGTCTTCGCGGACCATCGCCGGAACGGCCATCGGCAGCACCGTGCCGAGTGCGACCTCGCGCTCGGGCTGGTCCTTCAAGTGCAGCGGCGCGGTCGCGGCGGGCACGAGTTCGCGCAGCGCGATCCAGTCGCATTCACTCGGCGTACCCGCGAACGAGCGGACGACGATCGGCCGGTCGATCCGTTTGGTGCGTTCGCGTTTCACGGCGCCTTGCTCAGCGTGACGGGCGGCGTTCTTCTTCAACCGTTCGGACTTCTTACTCATGGGCGTCGAGTCTATGCACCATGTGAATTCGGGAACGGATCGGTCGCCGCGCGATCAATCCATTCCTCATTCAAGGGTCGTCTAAGGTGGGCGCCATGCGTGCCGGAGCTGCTTTCGCCATCGACGTCGTATTCGTCATCGCCTTCGCGGCGATCGGACGCGCCAGCCACGAGGAGGGCGTGAGCGTCAGCGGAATCGCCGACACCGCCTGGCCCTTCCTCGTCGGGCTCATCGTTGGCTGGGCGATCGGCACCATGATCGTCAAGAGCTACCCGACAACCTGGCGCACGGTGTGGCCAGTCTGGATCTGGACAGTCTTGATCGGCATGGTGCTACGCGCACTCACCGGAGACGGCACAGCGGTCGCGTTCATCATCGTCGCGACGATCACCTTGGGCGTCTTCTTGTTCGGTTGGCGCCTCATCGCTGCGGCCATCACTCGACGTCCGGCCACGAAGCGCTGAGCGAGCCGCGAAAATCGTGGGCGTCTGACCCACAAATGGCGCACCGACCAATATCATTTACGCACTGCTAATCCCGGGCTCCGGGCTACACCCGCGCGCCCACCAGCAGTAGTCGCCGACGAATCAACAGGAAAGAAGCGCGCAATGCAGGGTCTGATGCAGGACTACCCGCTGACTCTCACCAACATCTTTCATCGGATGGAGCAGCTCTACCCCGACCACACGATCGTCACCGGCGGGCCGAAACCGAGTCGCTTTACCTATGCCGAGGTATGCGACCGGACGCGTCGGCTCGCGACCGCGCTGGAGACGAAGTTGGGTCTGGGCCGGGACGCCGTGGTGGGCACCTTCTGCTGGAATACCGTTCAGCACCTCGAGGTGTATTACGCCGCTCCGTGCAGCGGTCGGATACTGCATACCCTGAACATTCGGTTGTTCCCGCAGCAGATCGAGTACATCGCCAACCACGCCGGCGACGAGGTCATCTTCGTGGATCGCTCACTACTGCCGTTGCTGCTGCCGTTGCGTGAGAAGCTTCCGAAGGTCGCCAAGTACATCGTGATTGACGATGTGGCGGAGGGCGCCGACGGCCCCGAGGCCCCTCAGGACGACGCCTTCCTGGACTACGACGAACTCATCGCAGACGTCGAACCGATCGCCGAATTCCCCGAGCTCGACGAGAATTCCGCTGCCGCGTTCTGCTACACATCCGGCACCACCGGCAACCCGAAGGGCGTGCTGTATTCGCACCGCTCGATGTGGCTGCACGCGATGGCGTGTACGTCGAACGCGGGTGTCGGCGTCAAGCCCAGCGATACGGTGTTACCGGTCGTGCCGATGTTCCACGCGAATGCCTGGGGCTTCATCCACTCCGCCCCAATGACCGGCGCCAACCTGGTACTCCCGGCATCCGATATGACCCCGAAGGGTCTGGCCGATCTAATCGTGAACGAGGGCGTTACGTTGGCCGCGGGTGTGCCGACGATCTGGCAGGGCGTCGTGCCATTGTTCGACCAGTACGACTTCAGCAAGCTCGATCGCATTCTGTGCGGTGGTTCGGCGGTGCCGGCTGGCCTGATCAGCGAATGGCAGAAGGTCGGCGTACTCGTGTGGCAGGCGTGGGGCATGACCGAGACGAATCCGGTCGCGACGGGCGCGATCATCGACCCGCGTCTGGATGGCAAGAGCGAAGCGGAGTTGCTGCCGCACCGGGCCCGCGCCGGGACTCCCTTCCCTGGCCTCGAGTTCCGCATCGTGGAGCCGGACACGACGAACCCGCTGCCGTGGGACGACGAGACCACCGGCGATCTACAGGTGCGCGGTCCGTGGATCGCCAAGAATTACTTCAACCCGGACGCCGGCGTCACGCTGTGCACCGAGGACGGCTGGATGTCGACCGGCGACGTCGCCGCGATTGATCAGTTCGGGTCGGTTCGGATCGCCGACCGCACCAAGGACCTGGTGAAGTCCGGTGGTGAATGGATCTCCTCGGTCGACATCGAAAACATCCTGATGAGCCACCCGAAGGTCCGCGAAGCCGCGGTCGTCGCGATTCCGCACCCGAAATGGGATGAGCGTCCGCTGGCGTGCATCGTGCTCGAGCCAGGTCAAGACGCGACCGTCGACGAGCTGCGCGAGTTCCTCGCCCCGCAGATCGCCAAGTGGTGGATGCCGGATGCGTTCGAGTTCATCGACGAGGTACCCAAGACCAGCGTGGGCAAGATGAGCAAGAAGGACCTGCGCGACCGGTTCCACGACTACACGTTGCCGACCGCGTAACCGCTGATTAAGTCTGAACGGCCGGACGATGACCCAGGGTCGTCGTCCGGCCGTCTCAGTTCAGTCGAACGGATCGGTGACGCGAACTACATCGGGCAGGACGCGTCGATGATCACGTCGTGTGAATCTTCCGGAGTATTCGGATCCTCGGCCACTGTCCCCGAGAACGTCAGGTGCCCATCGGTGAAGTCGACATCCGACTCACCGACGTTGATGAGTTCGCCATCCTCACCGGGCGGCGTCAAGGTCACGGTGAGATTATTCAGCGCTTCCGGGGGCGGGACCTGGACGTCGAGTTTGCCGCCGTCCTCCGTGGAGCTGGTGATGACCGTGACCCCAGCCTCCTCCTCGCACACAGGCGCCGACCACTCCGATTCGATTGGTGCGCCGTCAATCGCAATGTCAACTGCGGCGTCACTCGGGTCCCCGGAGCCTTCCGTGCTCCCTCCGGTCCCGGACTCACTCCCGCTTCCATCGGCCTCGTCAGTTACGCCGTCGGTGTCCGACTCCTGGATCGCGGACGAATCCGGCTCACCGTCTCCCGAATTCGACTCGTCACCCCCGCAGGCCGACAAAGCAAAAACGACGGAGCCGATCGCCACTACCGCCCCGGTCGCGAACCTTCGGCTGCGCATGCGCTGCTCCTTCAAAACTCAGATATGTGACGCCACGGTCCCAATGAACGGACCGGTCGTCAATGGCATCAGCGAAAGCCATTGGACCGCTGACGTCGCGATCGCTACCGTTTCGCGTGCCGTTGGGCGACCGCAAAGCCGTGTGGGGACCCCGCATGGACGAGATCCCCACCAACAGTGCTGACTGCTGCTAGATGACCGCCGCGGCGCTGCCGTCCTCGGAGACCATGGGCTTACCGGCCGCGTCCCACGCCTTCATGCCGCCGTCAACGTTCACAGCGTTGAAGCCGTTACCGTTCAGCCAGGTCGTCGCCTGGGCGCTACGGCCACCGGCGCGGCAGAACACGTACACCGTGTCGGCCTCGGGAATTTCGTCCAGGCGCTGCGGCACCTCGGCGAGTGGGATGTGCTTGACGCCCATGATGTGTCCGGCGCGCCATTCGTCGTCCTCACGGACATCGAGAACCGCGGCGTTCTCCGGAACCTGATCGACGGTGATCTGTGGAATGTCTGCCATGCCCCGATGGTCCCACGGGCCCGAATCGTTCTGTCGTCCGGCCGGACCGATTGTGGATCGATCAACCATTCCACGGGTAGATCCTGCAGTCGGCCACCGTTAGGCTCGGCCCGGGAAAGGAGCATCCATGACATCTACCGGCGAGCAGACGCTCAACGCCAACGGCATCACCATCGCGTACGAGGTCTTCGGGCCGGAGGAGGCACCGGCGTTACTGCTGGTTAATGGACTCGGTTCGCAGATGATCGGTTATCGCACGGAGTTCTGCGAGAAGTTGGTTGCTCGCGGGTTCCGAGTCATCCGCTTCGACAACCGGGACGTCGGTCATTCGACGTACTTCGATGATCGGCCAACGCCGGACGTACGCGCCATCGCGAAAGGCGACCGTTCGACGGTGCCGTACTCGCTGTCAGACATGGCGGCCGACGCGATCGGCCTGCTCGACGGACTCGGGATCGACAAGGCACATATTGCCGGGATGTCGATGGGCGGGATGCTCGTGCAGCGGCTAGCCACCGAGTACCCCGAGCGAATCTTGTCGATGACCTCGATCATGTCGACGACCGGTGATTGGTCCGTCGGACGCGCGACGCCAGAAGCCAATGCCGTACTGATGCAGCCGCTGCCGGAAGATCTCGATGCCGCGCTCGATCAGCTCACCGAGAACAGCCGCATCATTGGTTCGCCAGGTTTCCCCTTCGATGCGGCGGCGGTGCGCGCTCAGCACGTCGAGATCCTCAAGCGGGCGAATCACCCTGCTGGCAAGATCCGTCAGCAGGCGGCGATCTTCGCTGACCCAGATCGGACACCGGCGCTGCGCGGACTCTCGGTGCCCACCTTGGTGATCCACGGTGCGGACGACCCGCTGATTAACGTCTCGGGCGGCGAAGCCACCGCTGCAGCGATCCCGGGTGCGCAGTTGAAGATCTACCCCGGAATGGGACACAATCTGCCCGAGCAGCTGTGGGATGACTACGTCGCCGACTTTGCTGGGATCGCGGGCCTGCCCGCCTAGCCTCAGAACACTTTCGCCGACCAACCGCCGCGCCGTCGACCCGGCCCAGCGGGTCGACGGGGCGGGGATCGCTGGCGGTCGGGCGGGATCGCAGGTGAACAACGCTCGCCTGGCGACTCGAGGGTGGTTACTTCAGGAGACGGTCCATTCGACGGTCGTTGAGTTTCTTTCCACCGGTCTGACAAGTCGGGCAGTACTGGTACGACTTATCGGCCAGGGAAATCTCTGCGACACCGTCACCACACACCGGGCACGGCATGCCCGTGCGGGCGTGCACCTTCAGTCCCGACCGCTTCTCCCCCTTGAGCCGCGCGACCTTCTGACCGACCGAACGCGCCACAGCGTCAGCCTCAACGTCAAGGATCGCTTGCGCGAGAGTCGCTACTTCCTCTTCGGTCAGTTTCTTCGCGATCTTGAACGGCGACAGTTTCGCCGCGTGCAGGATCTCGTCGCTATAGGCGTTGCCGATCCCCGCGATGACTCGCTGGTCGATGAGCGTGTTCTTGATCCGACCGCCCTGATTGGCGAGGATCTCGCCCAACGAGGCCGCGTCCAGCGAGAGCGCATCGGGGCCAAGCCGAGCGATCCCCGGAACATCTTGCACGTCACGGACGACGTACGCCGCCAGTCCTTTCTTGGTGCCGGCTTCGGTCAGGTCGAACCCGCTGCCGTCGTCCAGATGCACCCGTAAGGCAAGCGGTCCCCTACCGGGTCGCGGCGGAGCCTTCGGCAAGGCGTCGCTCCACCGCAGCCAGCCGGCCCGCGCCAGGTGAATCACCAGGTGTACGCCGTCGACGTCGAGGTCCAGGAATTTTCCGTAGCGTCCGGCGCCGGTCACGCTCAGGCCCTGCAGCGCGGTGAACGGAGGGTCGAACGTCTTGATCGCGGAGATCGCCGCTACATCGATGCGCTCGATGAACTTTCCGACCGCGTGCTCGCGTAGGTGGTGCGCGATGGCTTCGACCTCGGGCAACTCAGGCATGCGCTCATCGTGCCACGCATCGGGCCCAGGCCCAACGGAAAACTCCAGCGATACCGACGCGAATGCGGGCGTCGGGGCCGTCGACGCACGCGAGTCTGCCCCACCGTTCTAGCTCTCACGCCCCCCGATTCCCCCTAGCCAATGACGTGCTCGGCGAACAGTTCCTTACCAGCGCGCCAGGTCCGCTCGTCCATGCCAGGTGAATCGGCATGGTGATAGGTGAGTTGATGCCCGCACCGCTCCCGCAGATATTCGAACTTCTCGCGGACCTGGGCAGGGCTACCGACCAGCGCCGTACCTTCCCGCAGGTAGGTGTCGAGGTCGCCGAACGGCGCCTGCCCGCGCATCTTCGCGAATTGCTCCATCTGCGCGGCGAATGCCGGACGAAACTCCTCGATCGCCTGCTGGCTGGTCACCGCAACGTGTGCGCCCGCGACGCCGACCCCAACCTGGGCATCTTCAGGCGCGTGACCGCGTGCAGCCCACTCCTGGCGATACACAGCCACGTGCCCGGCGACGTCGTCGATCGTGCCGATCAAATTGCCGCTGACCAGCGGTTCACCCCACGCGGCCGGCCGCTCAGCCGACTCACGCGAAGACAGACCCGCGTGCCACGCCGGGATCCTCAGCTGCCGCGGGCGCGGTGATAACTCAACACCGTCCAACGCGGGCCGTAGCGGGCCGTCGTACGTGGCTACCTGGTTGTTCCACAGGTCCCGCAAGAGTTCGTACGCCGCGACGGTGATGTCGGTTTGCTCCTCAGGCGCCACCCCGAACAGGTTTTGCGCAGTCGGGCCGAGTCCGGTACCGATGATCAGCTGCAGCCGACCGTCGGATAGTTGGTCGAGCGTTGCGTAGTCCTCGTACGCGCGCACTGGATCGTGCATCGCGATCGTGGATGCGGCGGTGAACAGTCGTATCTTCGAGGTCCGTGCGGCGATGTATGCCAATAACACTGCCGGCGACGAACTGAGGTAGGGCACGTCATGCCGCTCGCCGACACCGAAGCCGTCAAAACCGAGACGTTCGGCGAACTGAGCTATATCGGCGATCTGTTCGTAGCGCTGGTGAACACTCTTATCCGTGCCGTGTGGGATCAGGCTCATCAGCGTGAACCGGTGTGCCGCGTCCGACAGGTTGCCAGCACTCACCGAGCGGGATCGATCACGATGTCAGGCAGATCAGGTCCAGCCTTCACCGACTCCAGGAACAGCACGATGGTGGCCGCGACGACGCGGTGGATCGCGTCGTTGAGAACATCGTGTACGCCGCCGCGCAGCACCCGTACCCGCGCCTGCGCAGCGTCGACGTACGGCGCGATTGCCTCGGCGACCGGGGTTACCGGATCGGCCTCGCCGTGCAGCACCAACACCGGCGTGCTCGGCACCGTGACCGTCGTCAATTCTTCCGGCAGCGCCCGATTGAGCGCGCCACGTTCGAAGCTGTCGCTCGCTTCCAGCACGGTGCGATGCACCGGGCACGCCGAGCGCGCAGCGATCTCGGATTCCCAATCGTCGGTGCCGACCGACGAGGCCAGAGCCACGCCAGCGATGATCGCCGCGTCCGCGCCCACTTCATCAACGACAGAACGCACCCACGCGGCGCCGGCGTCCGCGCCGACGAGCACCTTCGGCGACGGCAATGATTCATCGCCGATCAATTCCTGCACAGCCGAGCGAGCCGACACCAGATCGTCGAGGTTCAGCGCAATGAGCCGTACTTTCCAGTTCTCCGATGAAATGCGTCGACCGAAGCGCTGGTAGGCGGCCCCGTCTTCACCACGACCGGGGACCACAATCACGGTGCCGCGGGCCGTGGCACCTTCGGGTTCATCCCATGTCCCGATCACCGCGGCGCTCACTGCTGAGCTCCGGTACGACGAGCAGCGGTGTAGCGGTTTTCCGGGATGGGGATGCCCATATTTCCTCGCAGTGTGTCGGATTCGTATTCGGTGCGGTAGACGCCTTTGTCCTGCAGGATCGGAATGACCTCGTTCACGAACCTGGCAAAGTTGGACGGCCGACCGATGTGGATGTTGTAGCCATCGGCGGCATGCGACTCAAACCACTCGATCAGCGTAGCCGCGACGGTCTCCGGCGAACCCACGAAGGGGCTTCGGGTGCGACCGCGGGACTGCTCGACGGCCTCGCGCAGCGTCCAGCCCTTCTCGGCAGCGCGATCCGTGATCCCCTTCGCCTGGGTGTACCAGGCGTTCTTAGCGAGTTCGAGCACGCCAGTTGGGAAGGGCGCATCCAAGTCGTACTGGGTGAAGTCGTGCCAGCCGAAAGGACGACCAAACTCACCCAGCGCCGCCTCGAAGGTGTGGTCGGCGTCAATGTACTGCGCTTCGAGTTCGCGAGCGTCATCATCAGTGTCTGCGATGACGACATCGATGCCCGGCATGATTACGAGCTCGTGGGCCTCTCGACCGAATTTCTCCTTCGCGCGGGTCTTAATGTCGTTATAGAAGGCCTGCGCGCCGGGAATGTTCGCCGCGTGCGTGAAGATTCCTTCGCCGAGGCGGGCGCCGAGGTCACGCCCCTGGTCCGAGTCTCCGGCCTGGAAGATCACCGGGTGACCTTGCTGGGAACGCTCGATGTTCAGCGGCCCGCGGACCTTGAAGTACTCCCCTTCCCAATTGAGCGTGTGCTGCTTACTCGGATCCATGAACTGGCCGGTCTCGCGGTCACGCGGGAAAGCGTCGTCCTCGTAGGAGTCCCACAACGCGCGGGCAAGTTCGATGTACTCGTGGGCTCGCCCATACCGGGTGTCGTAGCCATACATCTCGTCCAAGCCATAGTTGAACGCCGTCCCGGCATCGCCAGTGGTGACAACATTCCATCCGGCGCGGCCGTGACTGATCAGGTCCAGCGATGCCAGCCGGCGCACCAAGTTGAATGGGCTGTTGAAACTGGTGGTCGCCGTCCCGACGAGTCCGACGTGCTTGGTGTGCGTGGCGAGCGCGCTCAGCAAGGTCAGCGGCTCCAGCCGATTGAGGTAGTGCGGTGGGGAGTGCGGCGTAATGAACTGACTGTCCACGATGAACACCAAATCGAACAGTGCGGCCTCGACCTGCTTGGCCGTGCTGATGTACCAGTCGATGTCTACGCTCGCGTCGCCGGGAATCTCCGGGTCACGCCAAATCGTGTGGTGCCCCGGTCCGCCGGTCGGCGTGGTCACTGCGCCGAGGTGTATCTGCCGCTTCGCCATGTGCTTCCGTTCCGTCAAGGTCGGCGCGGAACTGACCGCGCACGAGGTGCTAGTTTCAGTTTCAACCAAAGACGCCCTGCTGTCCAACAACGTCTCATGGTCTGATTGATCACGAAACGTGATCCCGACACCGAGAGGCTCACTGCCCATCATGGCCGGAATCCTCGATATCACCCCATTGCGCAGCTTCGTCGCGATCGCAGACAACGGTGGCTTTCAGCGCGCCGCCGATGCCCTGCATCTCAGCCAGGCCGCCGTTAGCCAGCACGTTCGACGCCTCGAACGCACCCTCGACCGCGCGCTCGTCGAGCGTGATGGCCGAACCTCACGACTCACGACGGACGGCGAGACGCTGCTCGGATACGCTCGGCGAATCCTGCAGGCTCACGACCGCGCGATGGAACACTTCCATGCCACCGAGGTGATGACTATCACCATCGGTTCGACCGAACATGCCGCGACGCAACTCCTACCCGCGTTGACCGCCGCTTTAAGTGGGGCGTTCTTCGACCACGAGGTGCGACTGCGACTTGACCGCGGCACCCGACTGCGCGAAGACCTCGCCATCGGTAGGCTCGACCTCGCGATTCTCCCTGGGCCGCCGGCGGTTCCGGATGCCAAGCGGACCACCAGAACACTTTCGATCGGCACACTCGACCTCACCTGGTTCTGCGCCCCGGGCTGGGCGGTTCCAGACGATGCCCGCGTGCCGCTAGCCGTGTTCGAGAGCCCTTGCGCACTGCGCTCACGCGCGATGGAGGCCCTGGATAACCACGGATATACGGCCATTGTCGGCGCCGAGTCGCTACAACTCGCCGGCGTACACGCCGCAGCGGCCGCCGGCGCAGGCGTCGCCTTGCTCGCAACACTGGGCCAAACCCCGCCGGGGCTCGTTCGGTGCACCGGCCTACCGGAGGCCGAACCGCTGGAGTTCTCGGTGTGGGGTCGACCGGGGCTCGACCCCAGCATCCTGGAGTTTGTGGTTGCCGCGCTTCGACGAGCCGTCGAGAGCGCACCACCTGAGGTCCCGGCCACGGATTGAGGCGGCGCATTAACCCATCACGCTTCGCGATGAGTGGGGTCACGAACTGTCGTTAGACATTCCCTAGTCCGCCCGGCACGCTATAGCCCGTTAGATGAATTTTCATCTAACGGGCTTTCGAGATGCATCGTCATCCATCCGTGCGCCGTCGGGCGGCACGGTCACATCCCGCCAACGCGGCATCGCCGCCGGAAAGGCTGTATCCCTCATGAGCAAGAAGTCGCGTCGCATCGCCTCCGCGTTGCCCCGGCGCCGAACCCGCCGGTCTTTCGCTACCGGGCTGGTCGCGCTGCTGATGGCAGGAGTCTTGACCGCGTGCGGCTCGGGCTCCGCCGATGACAGCGCCGGCGATAACACGCTCAAGATCGCTAATATCAATGACGTTCCGGCGTTTGACCCGGTCGTTCTCGGTCCGACGTCAGCAACCCAAATGCTCTCGCTGGTCTACGAGCCACTGTTTACCTTCGACGAGCAGGGCGAGTTACAGCCCGCCCTGGCCACTGAGTACGAATTCAATGACACCGGTGACCAACTCATCGTCACCCTGCGCGATGGGTTGACCTTCCAGGATGGTTCTGCGCTCGACGCGGAGGCCGTCGCTTATCACCTCAACCGCGGCGTGTCCCAGGAAAACTCCGCGATCAAGTCGGCGTACAGGCAGATCAAGAATGCGAAGGCGCTCGACCCGACGCACGTGCAGATCGACCTGACCGAAACCGATTTCGGTTTTCCGATGATCCTGGCGAACCGGTCCTCCCTGATCGCCAGCAAGCAAGCCGCTGAGGCCGACCTGGACGCACTCAACTCAACCCAACCCGTCGGCGCAGGGCCATTCAAGGTCGTCAAGATCGTTCCAGGCGCATCCATGACCCTCGAGAAGTGGGATGGGTATTGGGACGCCGAGAACATCCACATCGACGAAGTAACGGTCACCATGGGCGCTGACCCTGCGACCCTGATTTCCGGGCTACAGACAGGAGAGTTCAACTTTGTGCCGAGCCTGTCCGCACAGAACGCTGAGCTCGCCGAGACTTCTGGCCTCAATGTCGTCGCCGACACGGCCGCGAACTGGACCGAGACGTTCGTGAACGTCAACAAACAACTCGCTCCGTTCACCAACCCGCAGGTCGTAGAGGCGTTCAATGCCGCCATCGACCGGGACGCCTTCGTCGATCTACTGACCTATGGCCTCGGCACCGCATCCGCAAACCCCGTTCCGGAAAGCAACCCGGCCTACAATCCCGCCATTGACGAGGAGTACGAGTACAACCCGCAGAAGGCGAAGCAGTTGCTCGCCGAGTCGGGTGAGGACGACCTTTCGCTCGATGTCCACATCTTCCCCACCTCCAACGCGCCCGCGGAATTACTCCAGCAGCAACTGGAAGCCGTGGGGTTCGAGGTCAATCTCATCTCCGAAGACGTCACGGCGTTCTACCCGGGCTACTACAACAAGACGGACCAGGTAGCACTCTATGGTTACGTCGGTCGTGACAACAAACTGCTGTCGCTCGACGAGCACTTCGCCGAGACCGGGATCCTGAACTTGTCTGGGATCGAGGACCCGTCGTACACCGCGGCGCGGCAGAAGGTCCTGCAGACTCCGCTGGACGATCCGGCGTACGAGAAGAACCTCCAGGCGGCGGCGCTGGCGGGGGTAACCACCGGCGGCAGCATCTTCCTGTACGTCACCCCGAACGTCACGGTGACCGGATCCGAGGTGTCCAGCTTCGGCAAGATCGACGGCTCATTCCGCTGGAACGGAATCACCGTCGGATGACAGCGGCCACGATCGACACGGCGGGCGGCGTCCGTTCGACGGCGCCCGCCGGATCGTACGCACTCGGCGCCGCCAGGGGCCTGGGGCGGATGGTGCTGGCATTTCTGCCAGTGTTCGTGCTCGGCTCACTGTTTACCTTCATGTTGGGCATCTGGAGCGGGCGAAGCCCAGCGGTCGTGCAGCTGGGCGAGAACGCCACGCCCGAGGCAATCGCAGCCATGAACGCGGAGTTCGGCCTGGACCGTCCGTGGTACGTGCAGTACTTCGACTGGCTCGGCGGGGTTCTCACTGGCGATTTCGGCAATAGCTGGGCAACCAACACTCCCGTCAGTGAGTTGCTGGGCGAACGCGCCATCATCAGCATCTCGGCTGCGGGTCTCGCCCTCGTCATCGGCGTCGTATTCGGCGCGGCGCTCGGGGCACTGGCCGCGCACTTTCACGGGTCCTGGTTTGACCGCTCCGTCACGGTTTTTACCTCGGTCATCTCGGTGATGCCGCCGTTCATCGTCGGTATCGCGCTCATCACGATCGTTGCGGTGCAACTGGACTGGCTGCCCGCCGCAGGCTACGTACCGCTAAGCGAAGGCACCTGGCCATGGTTGAGCCACCTGATCCTCCCCGCGATCGCACTCAGCCTCGACACGGTCTCCGATATGGCCCGCCAGCTACGCGCAGGACTGCTGAACACGGCCAAAGAGAACTACGTCATCGGCGCGACCGTCCGCGGCCTCAGCCCGCGACGCGTCTTCTTCGTGCATACGCTGCGCAACGGCGTCGGGCCGGCATTGGCCGTATTGGGCTTGAAATTCCCCAACCTGCTCGGGGGTGCCGTGGTCACCGAGTCGATCTTCCAGATGTCCGGCTACGGCATGTTCTCGGCACAGTCGGCAATCAAGGGCGATGTGCCGTCCGTGCAGGCCGTCCTCGTGATCGCCGTCGTCCTCGTAGTGCTGTTCAACATGCTGGTGAACGCGATCCTCGCCCGACTGATCCCTTCCTCGAATCGAGGCCTGTAATGCTGCGCAATATTCTGCGGCTGCCCAGCGGCAGGTGGTCCATCGGCCTTCTCGGCTTTCTCGCGGTTATCGGCGTGAGCGGACCGTTCCTCGCGCCGTACGACCCGAACGAGACCGTCGGTTCGAATCTCACCGGACCGTCCGCTGACTTCTGGTTCGGCACTGACTACCTTGGCCGCGACGTGCTGAGTCGCTTGCTCGCCGGCGCTCCGCTCAGCCTCGGTGGTGCGCTGCTGGTCGCCGTCCTCGCCCTGCTGATCGGCGCGATTCCCGGCATACTCTCGGTGTATCTCGGCCGAGTCTTCGAATGGACGTCGCTGCGCGTCATCGACACGTTGATCGCGCTGCCATTTCTGGTGTTCGCCGTCGCGATGACCGCGCTACTCGGCAACGGCGTCGTACAGGCGCTATTCGCCGTCGGGATCTTGCTGTCACCGGTGTTCTATCGCGTCGCTCGGACCGCCGCACTCGGCGCCGCCAACTCGCAGTACGTAGAAGCCGCAGTACTGTCCGGCGCGAACACCGGCTGGGTCGTACGTCGACACATTCGCATCAAGGTCCTACCCCCGATCGCGATCTCCTTCGCCGCCACCGTGGGAATGGGGCTCACCGTCATAGCGAGCCTGACGTTCCTGTCGATCGGCGTCATGCCGCCGACGGCGACCTGGGGCGGTGTACTCGCCTCCGACCTGCAGTTCATCGCCGCGCAACCCTTTGCCCCGTTCATTCCCATCGCGCTGATCCTCATCTCGGTTCTGGCGTGCAACCTCTTGGCGGACGCGATACGCGACGTCACGGGCGAATCCGGTCGTCAACTGCTCGCCACGCGAGCTGCGCGAAAGTCGAAGACGGATTCACCCACATCGGAAGGTGTCGTACATGTCTGAGCACGTCCTGGAAGTCCGTGACCTGCACGTCGCCAATACCCTGACGGGTGCAGCGGTGGTCCGCGGCGTGGACTTTTCCGTACGTCGAGGCCAAGTGCTCGGCATCGTCGGCGAATCCGGAAGTGGCAAGACCGTCACGATTCGCGCACTACTCGGCGTCCTGCCGGAGCCGCTCGCGATCACCGGCGGCACGATCTCGCTGTTGGGACGTACGACGGATACCTTCGGTAGCCAAGACTGGACCGACACCCGAGGCTCCGTCCTCAGCGCGGTGTTCCAAGACCCCGGCTCATACCTAAATCCGTCGATCCGGCTAGGCAAGCAGGTCGCAGAACCGCTGCGGGTGAAGACGGGAATGTCCCGGGCCGAGGCCAAGGCCGAGACGATTCGCCTCTTCGAAGCGGTCAACCTACGCGATCCGGAACTCGTCTTCGGGCAATACAGCCACGAACTCTCCGGCGGCATGCTACAGCGCGTGATGATCGCGGCCGCGATCTCACTTGGCCCCGAAATCCTCATCGCGGATGAGGCAACCACCGCGCTCGACGTCACGGTTCAAGCTGAAATTCTTGACCTACTCGCCGACCTACAGCGCAGCGAAGGACTCTCCCTCGTCGTCATCTCGCACGACCTCACGGTCGTCGCTCAGCTATGCGACGAGGTGGCTGTCATGCGCGAGGGCGAGATCGTTGAGCGGGGGCCGGCGGATGTCGTCCTGCATGACCCGCAGCATGAATACACGCAGCTACTCGTGTCCGAACATCAACGCTACGGACTCGATCACTTCATCAACATCCACACTCCGCAGGAGGTCACTCGTGTATGAACCTCAACCGCTGCTGAGCGTGGAGGGTATCGACGTCCACTATGGTCGCGGCCGCTCGATGACGCAGGTCGTCCAGGACGTCGACCTCGAGGTGTGCCGGGGTGAGATCGTCGGTCTGATCGGCGAAAGCGGCTCCGGAAAGTCGACCGTCGCCCGGGCCATCCTTGGGCTGGTCAACCCCTCCAGCGGGCACATTCGCCTGGACGGTCAACCGGTGAGCACCTACGGTCGTGCGCAACGGCAGGCACTGCGTCGTAGCGGAACGATCCAGTACGTATTTCAGGATCCGTTGCGCAGCCTCAACGGTGACCTGCTGATCGGCGATTCGATTGCCGAGCCGGTCTTGATCCGCGGCGACCTGGACAAACACGAGGTCACCTCGAGAGTCCGCGAGTACGCCGCGAAGGCGCAGCTGGCGGAGGACCTACTCGATCGCTACCCGAGCGAACTGTCCGGTGGACAGCGTCAGCGCGCCGCGATCGCGCGGGCGTTGATCGCCGAACCCGAACTGCTGATCCTGGACGAGCCCGTCAGCGCACTGGACGCCGCAAATCGGGTACGCATCCTCGACAGCCTGCTCACTTTGCGCGACGGCGGTATCGGGATGCTTTACATCTCGCACGATCTTGGGTCTGTCGCGGGCGTGACCGATCGGACGGTCGTGCTTTATCAAGGACGAGTCGTTGAGTCCGGCCCAACCGCGCAAGTCGTGACCGCACCGGAGCATCCGTACACCCGCCTATTGGTCGGCTCGGCACCGACCCTGGCCGGCGCATCGCTCTCGCGCGAGGAGCGCATCTCGCTGCGCGAGGCACTGGCAGACGTCGAACTGGTTTCGGCGTAGTCGCGCCGGCGGCGTTTGGTTCCATCGACATCGTCAGCAGGCCATTCACCGACATGCGCGACGGTACCGCGGCTAGTTGTGATGTCCAGGCAGGTTGTTGAGTCTGCTCATTGGTGGGGCTCCGATTGCGGTGTGGTGCCTGTGGTGATTGTAG